>NZ_JBSIPA010000006.1:0-48987 GCF_053574605.1 Caballeronia sp. M23-90
GCTTGACCTTCACGCTTTGGCATCGATCAAGTAGCGCTTGCAGCCGTCGTGGAGCAAGATTGCTTAATCCTTCCATCAGCATGTCTGTCTGATGAAAACTTTCGTGGCCAGGCAGTTCATCGAGAAGTTCGAGAACGGCGCGTTCAGGCGTCGAGGCTGTCAGTGGCCAGTTCCATTGACCCCATGGAAGCGAGCGCAATCCGGCATCTTGGAATAAGGCGGGATCTCGCGCGGGAAGCTCGTCATTCCGGACAAGAGGGGGAAATTCGACAACGCTCAGGTCGTTCCCGAAAAGTGGCGCGCTGTTGTGATAGACAAATCGTTCCTTAAGCGGGAGCGAATAAAGCCATCCCGGCGGTCTGGCGGGACCGTGAAGATGGATCTCGGGAGAACTTTGCGAAAGATAGTGCGCATAGCCTTGCAGCTCGAGGGCCGTGCGGCCGCCAACAATCAGGCGGCGCTCAAGCAGCGTTTGCAAAGAGATAATGACCTGTTGCCAGCCGAGTTGACCACGGGGACGCCGATAAACCCTGCGCGCGGGTTGTTCAAGCCAACCAGCGGCGACGTACTTGGAGCGAAGAGACGTGGAATAGTGGTTCGTGGACAGCCATTCGGCGTCCACAAGCAAACCTTCCGGAAGCAAGATCCCAAGTTGGTTTAGTTTTCGCTGGTTTGGCTCACTCATGGTTGGCGTACGTAGATTTTTTCGAACTCAGCATGGTTTGAAAATATACCAATTTACGTAGCCATGGTAATCGAAACGGACAAACTGTAACCGATGGGTGCAAATACCAACTGCACAAACTGATCGCTGATTTTCAAAACAGGCTTCTCCCGAATCGATTCAGGAGACCAAGGCCGGCCATAGCAGACTAATCGGCGCTATCGTACTTTATAAAATGAGGTGTCCCCGATCCGCTCGTGGGAGCAGAGACCGGGCGGGGCGCCACAGCAACGCTGGGATCAGGGGACGAACCCATCTCCCATCCCCCGCCCAGCGCAAGAAACAAATTCACCTGATCGATCGCCACTTGCCCCTCGGCCGCCGACAACTGCGCGTTCGTCGATGTCAGCACGCGAGTCGCATCCAGATCGGCGATAAACGATTCGCGCCCGGCGAGGAAAAACCGGTGCGTCTGATCAGCGGATTCAGCCGCCGATTTCTGCGCGGCCCGCAGCGCGTCGGCGCGGGTGGAATCGGCGGAATACGTCGCGAGACTCGACTGGGTTTCGCGCAACGCCTTGAGCACGACACCATCGAACTGGGCGAGCGCAGCGTCGGCGCCATATTGCGCTTCGTGAATCCGGCCGCGTGCGCCATTCACCGGGAACGTCCAGCTGATCAGCGGACCAACCGCTCACACCATCGATATACGTTTTCAACCGATGATTCGCCTCGCTGAGTTCAATGAGCGCGAGTCCCGCGACCACCACGAGAAGCATCATCAACATGCCATACGAAGCTGCTAGCCGACCGCGCACGGTCCAGGATTTCGATCTCATTGAACACCTCTATTTTTGTGGTTGAGCGGATCAGTGTTTTCCGGGTCCCGAAGAAATCAGCGAACGCGTACATGGAAGGTTAACGAGTGGAAGGCTGGATACTTTAGCGATTTTTCCAAATTTGCCAATTTTGGCATTTCTACTGAATAGGGATTGCGCGAACGGGTAAGATGTAGGAATGACCGCGCAATCGTTGTCCTAGCGTGTGTCCATGCCCAATCCACTTTTTCCCGCACCATGGACGATCCAATCATCACCTCCCGAGAAGCCGCATCCTTGCTGGGAGTGTCGACGCGCACCGCGCAAGTCTGGATCGAGCAATACGCACTGGAGTCGTGGAAGACACCCGGCGGGCACCGGCGCGTGCGTCGCAGCGAGGTGATCGCGCTGCGCGAACGGCTGGCGCCTTCCGAGCCGAAGCGCAGACCGGTGATGCTGGTTCAGGCGGGCAAGCTCAACAATGCGCGAATTTGCGAAGCACTATCGGCGCTGGGCGAGGTGATCGCGATCGACGACAGCGATCCGCTCTCATCCCTGACCATCATCGGCCGAACCATGCCGGCGGTCGTAGTGATTGAAGTGGGACATACGAACCTCGAACAGCTCGCAATGCTCACGCATCTTTTTATCGATCCGTTGCTCGGGCATACGCATGTGCTCGTTCTTGGCGACATGACCGCTGGGCAGGTCGTGGCGCAAATGCGTCCCGGTGAGCAGGTATCGGTGGCGTCGCCGCAGTCTGGCGGCGAAGAACTTCGCGCGATCGTCGAGACGATCCTGGCGCAAGGTGAGCCCGGTGCATCGAATCGAGTACCTGCGCTGTCGGAACGCATGCGCGGATATCCGGTTCCTCCCGACGAAAACGAGCGGCTCAAAGCGCTGAACCGAACGGGCCTGGTCGATACACCTTTCGAGCCGGCCTTCGACAAGATCGTCCAGGTGGCGGCAAATGTTTTGCAAACGCCGGTTTGCCTGATGAGTCTGCTGACGCACGACCGGCAGTGGTTCAAAGCGCAGGTCGGGTTGACCGAACGCCAGACGCCGCGCCTATGGGCCTTCTGCAACCATACGATCGTGCAGAATGGCGTTTTTGTCGTGGAAGATGCGGCTGCCGACGATCGTTTTCGCGGCAATCCGCTCGTGACCGGAACGCCGGAGATTCGTTTTTATGCCGGCGCTCCGATCAAGGACTACGAAGGTTACGCGCTGGGATCGCTTTGCGTCATCGACAACAAGCCACGACAGATCAATGACGAGCAGCGGGCAACGCTCAAGACGCTCGCCGAGCTCACCTCCGATCGCATCAATCTGAGAACCCACACGCGCCAGCTTGCCGGCGGGCCGACGAGGTAACGGGCGGCGGAGCGCACCAAGTCTGCGGCGTGACACAACGAAATTCGCGTCGGCGATAAGATAGGCACGATCAACCGTTCATTCATCGTGGGTCCGGGAGCTGACATGGAACATTTGCATCAAATGCCGCACACGGCGCAACGGCAGCTCATCGTCGATTTTTACAAGGCGGTCGCCGCGCACGATATGGAACAATTGCGCGCGGTCGTGGCGGGCGATTGGCAGTACATCCCCGCCATATCAGACGACCAGTCCGGCCCGGACCAGATGATCCCCGCATTCAGGAATCTGGCGATCGGCTTGCCCGATATGAAAATCGATCTGCTCGATGTTCTCGTCAGCGACGACCGCGTCGCCGTTCGTGCGAGTGTCTCGGGAACGCAAACCGGTCCGATCATGGGCGTGGCGGCGACGTCGAAGCCCGTCAGTTTCGCTATTCACGCGTTCCACGAAGTGAAGAATGGCAAGATCACCCGGACGTGGCATCTCGAGGACTGGCTCAGCATGTTTCGGCAGATCGGCGAACTGCCCACCGACCTGTCTCACTGAACCCAACAAGAAGAACCGGGAGGTTCAGTTGATGCGTCCGCAGTTTCATCGATAATGGAAGTGGACGCCGCAACCGACACCACAGGAGAAATCTTGAGCCCGACATCATCGCCACTCTCCGCTGCCCGGCGCGCGCTCGATACAGAGCCGCAATCCATCGATGCACCGTTGTCGGCGGCAGCCGCATTCCTTATCCTCGTCGTGAAAGACGACGATGCGTCGATTGCCACAGCGCGCTCAGTTGTAGGGAGCACCGATGACCTCGTCAAGGATGTCAGGATCCGGACCGAGGGCGGCGTCTTCACCTGCAACGTGGGGATTTCACATTGCGTATGGGGGCCGCTCACCGGCAAACCGGCGCCCAGCGAACTCGCGCCGTTCAAGGAAGTGCGCGGCGCGAAGCATACCGCGGTGGCCACAGAAGGCGATCTGCTGTATCACATTCGTGCCGAGTCGATGGGCGTGATCATCGAGTTCGAGAAGCTTCTGCTCGAGGCCTTCGGGGACTCTGTTACCGCAATCGACGACGTCGCAGGATTTCGCTACTTCGATGGCCGCGACCTGCTGGAGTTCGTCGACGGCACCGCTAATCCCGACGGTCTCGACCTGCCTGCCGCGACGATCGTCGGCGACGAAGATCCGGCCTATACCGGCGGCAGCTATGTTGTGATCCAGAAGTATCTGCACGACATGGGCGCCTGGCGCGCGCAGAGTGTGGAAACCCAGGAGGCGATCATCGGTCGTACCAAGTTCAGCAACAGCGAGTTGCCGGATGCGACGGAAGGCCAGAAATCCCACAAGACGCTCTGTACGATCGAGGACGCAGAGGGTGAGCACGACATCCTCAGGGACAACATGCCATTCGCCGTTCCCGGTCGCGGCGAGTATGGTACCTACTTCATTGGCTATTCGCGCCATCTGTGGGTGATCGACAAGATGCTGGAACGGATGTTCATAGGCAACCCTCCGCCGCTTCATGACCGGATCCTCGACTTCTCCCGGGCTGTCAGCGGGGTTACCTTCTTTGCGCCGGCCCGCAAGTTCCTGAGCGATTTGGGTGACTGAGTGATTTGATTGTTCAGTTGCTGACGCCAGTCATGAAACTTAAGTGGCATGAGGTGGTCGAGATGCAGGGATTCAGCTTTTACATTACCCTGAATAAGCAGAGTCCCGGGCTCTCCGTGCGTAAGGGCTCGAGCCTGCCCGACCTCGCCGATACAAGCGACGTACCGGGACTTCACGAGGCACTCGAGGCCAACGGCCATGCATTCCAGGAGCTGGGTGCATGGCTGCCGACGTTATACAAACCGGAGCGCTTAGCGTTTCAAGGTAAAGGAGGCAACCATGCCGGATCGACAGGGCGACTTGAGTGAGGCGTTTATCGCACAGCAGCGCACACGCCTCGAGGCAATGCGCCGTGAACTGCTGGGCGGCGAGGAAAATACGATCGCGGATGAGCGCACTTCCCAGGAGAAGCATGACGACGAGGCGGTCGAGTTCGAGGACGACGCGCAGAACATGGCACAGGACGAGATCAACCAGTCGCTGCGCAACGTGAATGAACATCGCATTGGCGATATCCTGCGCGCGCTGCAGAAAATCAGCGAAGGCACCTATGGCCTCTCGGACGAAAGTGGCGATCCCATCCCCAAGGCCCGGCTCGAGGCAATGCCGGAAGCCATCTACACCGTTGCGGAGCAGGGGCGCCGTGAGGCCGGGTAAGCGCCATCGCGTGATGGACGGCGCTTCGCCCGTTTACTGATCGACGACGAAACCGTCGAAATGCGGTCTCATTGAAATGGGCTTGGACAAGGGCGGACGAATGCGCTGCGCATCCGGCAGCAACGCCATGCCGAGCCCCGGACCATTGGGTATGTCCACGAAACCCTGGTTCGGCAACGGCACCTTGTCGACGATATTGCTGCCCAGATGTTCCGGCCGCGATTCGAAGATTCCGGCCTCGAAGCCCGTCGCGTATTCCTGGATCGCGAAGTTGGGAATCGCGGCATCGAGTTGCAGGCATGCAGCGAGACCGATAGGCGAGAGCGGGTTGTGCGGCACGACCTGGATATGGTGCGCCTCCGCCATTGCCGCGACTTTGCGTGCGCCGGTAATGCCGCCGCACAGGCACAGGTCGACGCGCGCATACTCCACGCCGCCCCGGGCCATCAAGGTCTGGAATTCATAGATGGTCGAAAAGCGTTCGCCCGTCGCGATCGGAATATGGATTTTTTCCGCCACACGGGCCATCCCGTCGGGGCCCTCCGGACGGATCGGGTCTTCAATGAACATGGGATGCGTGTCTTCAATGCCGCGCGCAAATACGATCGCCTCGGCCGGCGTCAGGCGTCGATGCAATTCGATCAGCAAGTCCACGCGGTCGCCCACCACTTCACGCATCTGATGCACGTTGCCGATGGCATCGCGCATTTTCTTGATGTGCGTCTTGAAGTAGACCTGGTCGTTGCCTTCATCGAGGAATGGATTCAGGTGACCGAATGCGTTAAAACCCGCTTCCATCTTGGCCTGACATTCCACCAGGATCTTCTCGATATTGCTTTCGTAGATATGCCCGTAAATACGCGCTTTCGTGCGCACCGGACCGCCGAGCAGCTCATAAATGGGCGCGTTGAATGCGCGTCCCTTGATATCCCAGAGCGCGATATCGATGGCGGAAATCGCGGCGTTGATGGCCAGTCCCTGGAAGTAGCTGAAGCGATGCATCACGTTCCAGTGATGTTCGATTGCAAACGCATCCTTGCCGACGAGATATTCGGCAAAACGGCGGATGGCAGCGCCTGACGCTTCGATATGCCCCCATGCGCCGGCTTCTCCGTATCCTGTGATTCCTTCGTCGGTATCGACGCGAACAAACATGAACTGACCGACATGCAGTGGTTCGACTTTCGTGATCTTCATGGCTACTCCTGTTTTGTCCTGTGCTTTGATTGTTACCGTGAGGCTTGCGCCGGTGCTGCGTCGCTCTTGAGTGCAGCAGCGTCCGTATCGGCCGTTGGTTCGTCGAGATTTCGGCCTCGCGTCTCCGGTCCGAGGGACACCGAGACGGCCGTGATGACGCCGAGCGCCACGACATACCATGCGACCAGATGAGGCGAGCCAGCGCCGGCTGAGAGCAGGCCGACCGCGATCATCGGCGCGATGCCGCCCGAGATGGGCGAGGTGACCTCGCGGGCGAGGGAAAAGCCGGTGTACCTTACGCGCGATGGAAACATTTCTGCGAGCCATGGACTTTGCGCGGAAGTCATCATCGTCTTGGCTATCGACGAGACCAGGATGAGTCCCGCGTAGATCCATATGATCTCGCCGCTTTGAAGCATGCGAAAGAACGGGAAGATCGCCAGTCCGGAGATCAACGCCCCGCCTATATAGACGGGTTTGCGTCCCACCAGGTCGGAGACCCAGCCGAAGAACGGGACGGTTACGAATTGCAGCGCAGTACTGAACATCAGTGCTGTCACGATCACGTCGCGCGACATATGCAACTGCTGGGTGACATAGACGATCACAAACGATTCGTATATATAGGCGAGCGAATTGTCGCCAAGACGCGCACCCCATGCGCACAGCATAGGGCGCAGCGAGGTGCTGAAGACTTCGCGAATCGGCGCCTTGACGACAGCATTGCGTTTTTTCAGGTCGAGGAACGCGGGCGTTTCCTTGAGCGAGCTGCGCAGTACCAGGCCGAGGATCACCACCACCGCACTCAGCAGGAAGGGTATGCGCCAGCCCCATTGCTCGAACGCACCTTTCGACAGGCTCGATGAAATATGAAAGGTGGCAAGCGACATCAGCAGGCCAAGTGCGACGCCTACATACGGCAACGAACCATAGAGGCCGCGCCGTTTCGGGGGCGCATATTCGATCACCATCAGGACGGCGCCTGCGTACTCCGCGCCGGACCCCAGTCCTTGCAGCGCCCGCAGGACGCACAGAAGGAGCGGCGCCCAGACGCCGATCATGGCGTAGGTTGGCAGGAATCCCATCAGCGTGGTCGAGCCGCCCATCAGCAGAAGGGTGATGATCAGCACCTTCTTGCGGCCAATCCGGTCCCCGAGCCGTCCAAAGATCACGCTGCCCACGGGCCGCACGAAGAATCCGATAGCAAAGCTTGCGTAAGCCAGCAGAGTGCCCGTCAGATGATCGTATGACGGGAAAAACAGCTTGTTGAACAGCGTGGCGGCGGCCGTCGCGTACAGGTAGTAGTCGTACCATTCAACCGCCGTCCCGACGATGGCGCTCAGAATGGCGTTGCGGACTGCACGCCGTACTTCAGGCGATTGACGGTGTGTGCTTTGCACAGGCAACCTCTTTTTTACGAACGCCGCGCGAGGCGCAGCGTGTCTCCATCGGCTCCGAGCGACGCCGCTCGCAGTATCTGGCACTACCAATGCCGCGCTGGCGCGGGCATTTCATTGACCGAGCTCCGCCGGACTTCACATTGCTGCTTTTTGATACGCTTGCCGGCGATATTGCTCGACGCGTCCGGTACAAGCACCCCATAGCGTCAATTATCGTCTGGAAACGTTTCCGGAAACGTTTCCAGACGATAATTGCTTCAAACATGTGTTGTCAAGAATTGATTGGGAAATTTCGAGATGAGCAACAAGACAACAGAACCTGCCATCGTGAAGTCCGGCATCAAGGCGGTCGCCGAACTGGCGGGCGTGGGAATCGCATCCGTGTCGCGGGTGCTCTCAGGTCAACCCGGCTCCAGTCCGCAGATGACGCAGCGTGTGATGGACGCGGCTCGCCAGCTTGGCTACGCGCCCAACGTGCTCGCACAAAGCTTGCGCCGGCGTGCGACGCATTCGATCGGATTCGTCGGCTCCGACATCAATAATCCGCTGATCGCGTCGATAGTGAGCGGTGCGGAAAGCGTGCTGAGCGTTGCCAAGTATTCGGTCTTGCTGACCAACTCAGGCGGCGACCCGGGAGTGGATGCGCAGCGCATCGACGTCCTGCTTCAGCGCCAGGTCGATGGTCTGATCGTGTTGCCCGCGCTCGAGGACGATCCTGCGACGCTGGCCGCGTTGCGCGGGGCTCAGGCGCCGGTCGTCCTGATCGACCGCACTTTGCCTCCTGACATCGGCGCGCACTATGTGCTGTCCGATCACTTCCAGGGCCTCGGCGATGCCGGCCGCCATTTGCTGCAAGCCGGTCACAGCCGGATTGGACTGGTTGTGGGGCTCGACGTTAGGCCGACCCGCGAACGGATTCGTGGAGTGGAGGCGGCCTTCGACAGTCTGGGCCTCGCGCGAAACCTGATCGTTCACCGGGGACGCTTGTCGCCGGAACATGGCGAGCAGGCCATCGAAGAACTGCTTTCTGGCGAGCACCCGCCAAGTGCGGTCATCCTGGGTGGCAATCAGTTGCTCGAAGGTGCGCTGCGTGCGGTGCATCGAAGAAAACTTACGCTGGGCGTGGATTTGTCTCTGGTGAGTTGCGACGATCTGCCGTTATGCCGCCTTCACCATCCGCCCATTGCAACGGTCATGCGCGATACGGCTCTGCTCGGCCGACGCGCCGCGGAACTGCTTCTTGCCCAGCTTCGTGAACCTGGTGCCACCGATCCTGAATTGATGCCGACATGGTTCGAGGCCCGGGCGAGTTGTGGTCCGTTCGTGGGCTCGGCCAGCACGTCTGCTGCTTCTCCAGGAGCGAAGAAACGCGCGAAGCAGGGACCCTCAATTTCCAGCAAATAAATCCGTCAGCTCAGACTGCCAGGACAACGGCCCGAACACGATTAAAGTTGGAAAATCGATCCACTAAATACGGATAATCAGGGACAACCCTGTGCTCGAGATTTGCCCGTTTATTTGCCTGACACTCAGACGTGTTAGTTTGGGGGGCATTAACTCGTTCTTACCCAGCTCGCCGAGAGTTGAAAACACCGGTGCCTCGACCATTTTGAAAATGCGGTGTTGGACATATACGGCGCGCGGTAGGCGGCCCTCAAGCAGGAGATCGTTCTTTGAAAATAATTGGGTTCGCCATCATTGTCGGGCTGTTACGGGTTTTATCGATTCTTCCATATTCGTGGGTCGCTCGCTTTGGCAGCGGAATCGGAGGTGCGCTTTATCTGATTCCGAGCAGGCGAAAACGCATCGTGCTGATAAACCTGGGCCTTTGTTTCCCGTTAAAAAGCGCGAACGAGCGGGATATTCTTGGTCGTGACCACTTTCGACAAGTCATTCGAAGCTATTTCGAGCGGGGCATCCAATGGTACGGAAGTGCGCAGTCCCTCACGAAGCGCATCACGATCGAAAGCAGCATTGACCTGTCGGATGCCAATGCACCGCCTACCATTTTCATGGATTTTCACTTCGTCGGAATCGAGGTAGGCTGCCTGCTTTACTCCACGCGCCAGCCGGTTGCAGCACTGTATTCACCGATGTCGAATGTCCGTTTGTGCGAACTCGCCCGGAAACAACGGGGCCGATTTGGCGCAGAGATGGTCGAGCGCGGTTCAAGCGCAAGAAAGGTCATTGCGTTGCTGCGGGCCGGAACCCCCGTGATGCTCGCGGCGGACCTCGATCATGGTGCGGCCAACTCCGTGTTCGTGCCGTTTTTCGGCGTACCTGCCTGTACGCTCACGTCGGTTTCACGACTGGCCAAGGTAGCCGGTGCACGAGTGGTGCCATTCGTTACGGAAGTATTGCCGGGCTTCAAGGGGTACAAGCTGACGATCTTTGAGCCGTTAATCGACTTTCCCTCAGGCAACGACACAACGGATGCGCGCAGGATGAACGCATTTCTCGAGGCGCAGATCCTTCGGTTTCCGGAACAATACTACTGGGTGCATCGTCGTTTCAAACATCGTCCGGCCGGGTTGCCGGGCGTTTATTGACGACGTCATCAACCGGACGCGAAGAGCGCCTTGCGGATGATCGCGTGCACGCCCCAGTTTCCATCGACGACCTGAGTGACGCCGAAGTCGACCGCGACCGACATGAGTGAGATCGCCTCGTCTTCGGACAGGCCTTTCGTCGACATGAGGAATCGCCGCGTCTTGATGAATGCGTCGCGCATGGCCTGATCGAGTGTCGACTTCTGATAGACCTCGCTTTGCGCGCTCGTGCCGAACTCCGCCAGGTAGTTAGGATGACTGAAGCCATGCAGAACCCATTCTTCAGCAGTTTCCACGAGCGGGTAAGTGAGGTCGGCGAAGGGCTGGTCGGTCAGCGTCTTTTTCTTGTGCAGGACGAGTTCGAAGTCGCCCGTCAGCGAGCATTCGATTGCCGTGCCGCAAAGCTCCGAATCACCCTGCGACGCATGTGGATCCCCAATCGAAAGCAACGCGCCTGCCACGCCCACAGGCAGATAGACGCTTGCGCCACGCCCGACGCGCCAGTTATCCAGGTTGCCGCCGAAGGCTGACGGCGGGATCGAATCGATCAACCCGTCCTGCTGCGGGGCGACCGCGATCACGCCAAAATGCGGCCGCACTGGAATGGTCACGTTCTTCAGGATGTTGTGATTTTCGACAACCGTTGAATGATCGACCGGCACGCCCGGGTAGTCGATTGTCGGATGGACCACGCCGAACGGATCGCGTTGCGGTGTCCATCGGTAGTTGTAGACGGCGCGTGCATAAGCGGTGACGCCGTCGTCGGCGGGTTCTGCGTCAATCTCGTAGATGGTGACGACTTCCCGCGGCTTGGGCTCCGTCAGCAGTTCACGATAATGAAAACCCCACCACGCGGCCGCGTTGCTGCCGAACGCACGGCCGTGGAATTTCGGGTTGGCGCAAGGGCGCGCGTGAATATCGACAATTCGTACTTCGAGGACGTCGCCTGGCTCGGCGTCGCGAACGGCGATCGGACCCGTGCAGATATGCACGCCGAAACCTTCGCCAGCGCCGCGGCCATAAATGGACGCATCCATCGGGCCGGCGCCGCGCCGGTTCACATTCTTGCGCTCTGAAGTCCAGTGGAACACGCTTTCGGCACCCGGGTCACCCGCGACCATGCGTTCCCAGTCATCGGCGGCATGCTGGGTGAGCGCCTCGATCGTGACCGTGTCGCCGCTTTGCACCTCCAGCACCGGCTTCAGGTCATGGCTGAAATAGCCCCAGTGCACGGTGTTGGCCGTCGCGCGCAGCAGATGATGACGCGGCTTGCCGCGTTGCACGGGGGCTTCAGTATGCACTGCATCGAGGCCATTCTCGAGCGCTACCAGCGTATCCGCATCCGCCTCGGCGCCGGCCTGTTTTGCTTGCAGGAGCAGGGCAGGCGCGTTCACGGGCAATCCACGCGAGATGCGCCGCACGAGATGCCGCGCGATCTCAAGACTCGCCTCATGACGAAATGTGCGTGGCGATGCACCGTACCGCTCGCGAAAGACACGGCTGAAATGCGCGGGATCGTTAAAACCCCACCTGAAACAGATATCGGAGACAGAAACCTTTTCGTACAACGGGTCGACCAGTTCCGCACGACAGCGCTCGAGTCTGCGCGAGCGCAGGTAGGTGGAGAAGCTTTGCCCTGCGGTCTCGAAGAGCTTCTGCACGTAGCGTGGCGAGACACGCTCTTCCTTGGCAAGCATCGCGACGCTGAGCGCGGGGTCGCCAAGGCTCGCTTCGATCAACCGGCACACACGAGAAAAAATCGCCGCCTGGGAAGGCGTCAGCCCACCGAACGAACCTTTGCGTTCGTGTCCCGCAAGACTCGCGACAAGGAACTCGGCCAGCGCCAGTTCCAGCGGGCGAAGTTCTCCCGCCGACAAGCTCTCCACGCTTTCCGCGACCGATCGAAGAAAACCCGAGAAAACGTGGCCGATGCCGGCTTCGCCCGAGAGTCGCGCCGCCCGCAGCGAAAACGGCGACAGCACGCGCGCATTGACGGCATCTCGCGGCACCCGTACGACGAACACGCGAAAGCTCGAAGCAAACGCGATCGATGCGGCCTGTTGAGAGGACGCATAGACGATGTCATGCACGCCGACCGGCTCGCGCAAATCGTCTGCGATCAACGTGGCGTCTCCGTCTAGCAGCAGCACGATCATGAGGCTGTCTGCATGATCGGCTTTGAGTTCCAGCGTCTGCGCGACTGACGCGAGCGACGTGAGCTCGAACCCGCCCGTGGATGTCTGCGACGTCAGCGTGCCGTGCAGCGTGCGGTTGGAGGCGTTGAGCCTGCTGTACCAGCCGAGCCTGTCGAGCACCGTACTCCATTCGCGCACGCGTTCGACTTCAGGGTATGACTCGGTGGTGAAGCGCAACAGGTCCAAGCAGAACTCCAGAAGAAAGCGGCAAGACGCACTGCTTAATTAGCAACCTTCGCGCCATCGGCAATCGCGGCCGTGCTGGACCATTCAGCGCAAATTCGTGCGTGGTGTGTCGTATGCAGTGCATGCATGCGCCATTGCAGCGCACTCATGCACGAAGAAGCACGCTTCGCAGCAAGCACCCGTGAGCGGCTCACACCGGCGTTCACGTCTGTACCAGCAGTTGTGCGCGTGCAGACAAGTCTTGTTGATTTCGTTCACATACGCTCGTGTCGTGCAATGCAACAGGGCGTGCGTCGTGCAAGCCATTGTCATCAGCCGCATAGGAGCGTTTCAATGAACAAGAATATTTTTGGCCGGGGTTGGCAGCGCATGAGCGCGTGGTTGGGCAAAAGCCGCGCACGCCTGGCGTTGCTCGGCAGCGTGTGCTCCGTGTTGTTTCTCGTGTCGGGACAAGCCAGCGCGGCGGGTCCGGCTACGCCGGCGGCATGCACGGCGTTGCAAGCCAAGTATCCGCAACTCAAGGGCAAGACGCTCGTCAACGCAATCAATCCGCATACGCCCGGTTATGAGGCGCTGGACCCGAACGACCCGAGCAAATACATCGGCTTCGATATCGATCTTGGCGAACTGATCGGCAGTTGCCTCGGCTTCACGATGACCTACAAGCCCGTCACCTTCGCCGCGCTGCTGACGACCTTGCAGAGCGGTCAGGCAGATATTGTCATCTCCGATATCTACGCGACCGAAGAACGCGCGAAAGCTGCCGACTTCATCACTTACTCCAAGGTGTTCGACGGCGTGCTGGTCGTGAAGGGCAATCCGAAGAAAATCACCGGCATCAACACGACGATGTGCGGCACGACAGCCGCTGAAAACACGGGCTACGTGGAGGTTCCGCTGATCCAGAACCTCGGACCGGCATGCAAGGCCGCCGGCAAACCGGAGGCAACGGTACAGCTTTACGATAACAACGCGAACTGCATCCAGGCGATCCTGGCCGGCCGCGCCGATACCTACATCAACGATGTCAACACCGTCGATCAGGCGGTCAAGGCGTTCCCGGACAAGCTCGAAAAGGCGACCGCCGTGACGTTGCCGTATTCGGTCGGCATTGGCGTACCGAAGGGCAAGACCGAGTTCCGCGACGCCATCATGGCCGCGCTGGTCGCGATCCAGAAGAGCGGTGCGCAGACTGAGTTGCTCAACAAGTGGCAACTCGGCGCGGGCAATCTCGAACCGGCCAAGCTGATCGTATCGAACTGATGGATCTTTTTCTCCATTACCTTCGGCTGCCGTATCTGCTCGAGGGCATCAGCTTTACGGTCGCGGTCACGGCACTGGGTCTTGCAGGAGGCCTTGTCGTCGGGCTTGTGCTGGCTGCCATGCAGCTCAGCCGGATCGGGCCGCTGGCGGCCATCGCACGCGGCTACACGGTCATCTTCCGCGGGACGCCGCTGATCCTTCAGCTCGTGTTTGCATACGATGCGCTACCGCACATCGGACTGAAACTGAGCGCGATCGGCGCAGCGGGGCTGGCGCTGGCATTGAATGAAGGTCCGTTCATAGCGGAGATATTGCGCTCGGGCGTGCTGGGCGTCGATCGCGGCCAGACCATCGCGGGCCAGGCGCTGGGCATGACGCCCGGCGTGCTGATGCGGCGGATCATTGCGCCCCAGGCCATTCGTACGATGGTCCCGGCGCTCGGAAACGAATCCGTCAGCGCGCTGAAAAACTCATCGCTCGCTTCGGTGATCTCGGTGGGCGAGTTGACGTTGCGCAGCACGCAACTCGCCTCGTCGACCTTCGATTTCTTCTCGATCTTCTTTGCGTCCGGCTTGCTCTACTTATGTCTGACCGGTGCTATCGCCGCGATCCAGCTCTCCATAGAACGGGCGCTCGATCTCGACAAGCCGGCCTCGCCAAACGGTTTCAGGCGCTTTCTGCCCTGGTACAGGTCAACGCCTGCATCAAAGCCTGACCCGGGCGGCGCAGCCGCTGAACCCGCAGCCGATATGCCGCCCGCGTTCCTTCCCGTAAGCGCTTCGGAGCGCGCGACCCGGTACGACGCGTTGTCGCGCAACGGCGCGGCGGTGCAGATAAGCGGGCTGCAAAAGCGCTACGGCGAGCAGACCGTGCTCGATGGCTTCGACCTCACTATCCGCTCCGGCGAAGTCGTTGCGCTGCTGGGTCCGAGCGGGTCGGGCAAGAGCACGCTGCTGCGCTGTATCAATCATCTTGAACAATGGGATGCAGGCGAGATCCGCGTCGGCGGCAGGCGCCTGGGCTTTCGCGACGATGGCCGGCGCCTGAATCCGCACGATCTCGCAAACGAGCGCGCAAGTGTGGGCGTCGGCATGGTGTTCCAGCAGTTCAACCTCTTCAGCCATCTCAGCGCACGCGAGAACATTGCCGGCCCGTTGCGCTGGGTGCATGGCTTGACGCCGGCGGCCGCCGATCAGCGCGCGCGTGAACTTCTGGAGCGCGTGGGCCTGAGTCATCGCGCCGATGCGCTGCCGCGCCATCTCTCAGGCGGCCAGCAGCAACGCGTGGCGATTGCACGCGCGCTCGCACCGAATCCGCGCGTGCTGCTGCTCGATGAACCGACGTCGGCGCTCGACCCCGAACTGGTGGGCGAAGTGCTTGAGGTGATCCGGCGCCTCGCATTCGAGGACGGCCTGACGATGATCATCTCGACCCATCAATTGCGTTTCGCCGATGAAGTCGCCGACCGCGTGGTGTTCCTGAGCGGCGGCGCAGTAGTGGAGGAGGGACCCGCGCACGAAGTATTGACGCGCCCGCGCCATCCGCTGACTGCGCGGTTCCTGAGCGTCATGGGGGCGGACAGCCGCGTGGAAGTCATGTCCTAGAGATGTTCCCGGGCACCGCCGGTCACCAGCTACCGACGGGTGCCTTCCAAGAAAGTCTGCAAACACACTACCGCCTGCGGTTGCTCCCCGAGGTCCGAACATGAAGCATCACATCCTTCCCGTGTCACCTGAAACCGTGCATTGGGGATACTTCAGCAAACAGGTCTCACCGAGCCTGACGCTGAAATCCGGTGACCGCGCCACCATCGAAACGCTCACGCATCATGCCAACGACGACCATGAACGCATGATTGCCGGAGACCCGGGCGCCGAGAGCGTCTTTCACTGGACGCGGGAGCACAAGGCCGTATCGCGCCGGGGCGCAGGTCCGGTCGACGGCCCCTTCAAACTCGGCTCGGGAGAGGGCGTTGGCGTCCATCTGCTGACCGGCCCGGTGTTCATTGAAGGCGCCGAGCCTGGTGATGTGCTGGAAGTTCGTATCCTCGATGTCCGCCCACGGCCGAGCTGCAGCGCCTGTCACCGTGGCCGTTGCTTCGGTTCGAACGTTGCCGCCTCATGGGGCTTCCAGTATCACGATCTGATAGAAGAGCCGAAGCCCCGCGAAGTCGTGACCATCTTCGAGCTCGATACCACCGGCGAACCCTTCGCGCGTGCCGTCTACAACTATGTCTGGACGCCGCAAACCGATCCGGATGGCATCGTGCATACGAACATCGACTATCCAGGGGTAAGGGTCGACCACACGCTCGTCAAGCGGCGCGAGAACATTCTTCCCGACATCAAGGTCCCCGCGCGGCTGCATTTCGGCACGATGGGGCTGGCGCCGTCCGAGGCGGACTTTGTCAGCTCGATTCCGCCCAGCTACACCGGCGGCAATATCGACGACTGGCGCGTGGGCAAGGGCGCAACCATGTATTACCCGGTCGCCGTCGAAGGCGCGTTTTTTTCCGTCGGCGATCCACATGCGGCGCAGGGCGACAGTGAACTCGGCGGCACTGCAATCGAGACGTCGCTTACGGGCGACTTCGAATTCATTCTTCACAAAAATGCAGACCTCGGTGGCACCATGCTTGAGGGCCTGACTCATCCGATGCTGGAAACCGATCAGCAATGGTCGGTGTACGGCTTCACGTTCCCCAACTACCTGGCCGAGCTCGGACCCAACGCTCAGCTTGAAGTCGCACAGCATGCAAGTCTCGACAAAGCCATGCGCGATGCATTCCGCAAATTGCGGCGGTTCCTGATGACCGTGCACAAGCTGAGTGAGGACGAATCGATCGCGCTGATGTCGGTCGCGGCGGACTTCGGCGTGACGCAGGTTGTCGATGCGAACTGGGGCGTGCATGGTTCGATTCGCAAGGACGTGTTTGCAGCGCATAGATAAGTGGCATCAGCCGATCGTTCAAACACGAGGAAAATCCGCATGTCCGTGCAGCTCGCGTTACGCAACATCCGCAAATCGTTTTCCAACAAACTCGGCACGGTCGATGTACTGGGTGGTCTCACGTTCGATATCAACGAACGCGATTTCGTGAGCATCATCGGTCCATCGGGATGTGGAAAAACGACTGTGTTCAATGTGATTGCGGGTCTGCTCGAAGCCGACAGCGGCGACATCGTGTACAGGGGGCAGACGGTCGAAGGCTTGCGCGGCAAGGTCGGCTACATGATGCAGCGCGACCTGTTGCTGCCGTGGCGCACCGTGCTGCAGAACGTGTTGATAGGCCCCGAGCTGTCGCACATGCCAGTCGCGCAAGCGCGCGACATGGCGATGGAATATCTAAATACGTATGGCCTCGCCGGTTTCGAGAACGCGTATCCGCGCATGCTTTCGGGCGGCATGCGCCAGCGCGTTGCGTTGATCCGGACGCTGATCAACGACCCAGACATCATCCTGCTCGATGAACCGTTCTCCGCGCTCGACTATCAGACCCGGCTCTATCTGGAAGGCGTATTGATGGAAGCCGTGGAGACGTTTCATAAGACCGTGGTGCTCGTCACCCATGATATCGATGAAGCTGTCGCGCTCTCCAAACGCGTGGTCGTGCTTGGCGGACGCCCGTCGCAAGTGAAGAAGATCTATGACATCGATATCAGCGCGCGCTCGCCGATCGGCGCGCGCAGCGATCCAAACTTCTCCGGCTACTTTCACGCGCTGTGCGGCGAACTCGATATCCAGACGGAGGTTGGTTCAGCATGACGCAATCCGTTTCCATCGTGCAACCGGAGCAGAAAGTGCGTGCCCGCAAATTTGCATTCGACAGCGGCTGGGGCCGTTCGCTCCTGCAACTCGCCGCGGTGGTCGCATTCTTCGCGATCTGGGAAGGCGCCGCGCGGCTCGGGTGGGTATCGAATTTCCTGGTCGGGTCGCCGGCGAAGATCTTCGATGCACTCGTGCGCGATATTCATTCAGGCCAGCTTTTCATCGATACCGGCTACACGTTGTTCGAAGCGATTCTCGGTTTCGTGTTCGGCACGGCGGTCGGTTCCGTATGCGGTCTTGCGCTCTGGTATTCGCCGTTCATCGCGCGGCTGATCGAGCCTTTCATTGTCGCGATCAACAGCGTGCCGAAGATCGCGTTCGCGCCCATCGTGATTCTCTGGTTCGGGACCGGGCTCGTGTCGAAGGTCGCGCTGGCGATATCGCTCACGGCCATTGTCGCGCTGATTGCCGCGTATGAAGCCGCGAAGGACGCGGACCCCGATCTCCAGGCCTTGCTTGTCACGCTCGGCGCCAACAAGAACGAAGTGTTCACGAAGGTCGTCGTGCCTTCCACGCTGCCGTATGTAATCTCCACATTTCGCATCAACGTCGGGTTTGGTCTGGTCGGCGCGGTCGTCGGCGAGTTCATTTCTTCGGAGCATGGACTCGGGCACATGATCTTCACGGCGTCGAGCCTTTATGACCTGAACACCGTCTGGGAAGGGCTTTTCGTGCTGATGGCGATCGGCTTCGTGCTCTATTTCCTGATCGACATGATCGAGCGCCGGCTGCTGCCGTGGCGCCAGGCATCGAATGCAAACACGCTCAAGGTTTGATTGATCAACTACTCGAACAGGGAAATACTGATGGCTCTCAAAGCAAAAAACCTTCTTACCGTACTGGGCTCGGTGCTCGCGTTTTGCGCGACGTCGGTCACGACCACGGCGCTCGCCGCCGACAAGAAAGCGACCATCTCGCAGGCATTTCAGTCAATGCTGTACCTGCCGCTCTATGTTGCTATCGACGGGGGTTTCTTCACGAAGGAAGGACTGGACGTGACCAAGCAGACGGCGGGTAGTCCGAGTGCGGCATTATCGGCCGTACTGTCGGGCAGCGCCGACTTTTCGCTTCATGGCCCCGAGTGGACCGCGGTTGCGGCGGAGAAGGGCGCGGACGTCGATGTCATTGCGAACGTCGTGAACGGGGCCGCCGTGTGGATTGCGACGGCGCCTGACGTCAAGTTCACGAGCATCAAGGACGTGAAAGGCGAAGTCGTGGTCTCGGGACAGATGCCAACGACCAGCACGTCGCTGTTCTTTCGGGCGCTCAAGGAAAACGGCATGTCGCCAGGCGACGTCAAGCTCATACAGGTCCCGCTTGGCTCGGAGATCGGGCCGCTGGTGGCGGGGCAATCGAAGATCGCGGTGATGTACGAGCCGGGTCTCGACCAGGCGGTCGCCAAGGGCATGAAAGTCGTGCTGAGTTTTCCCAAGCTTTATGGCGAGTACGCGTTTTCGTCGATCACGGCCAAGCGCAGCATCGACCCCGATACAGCCGCGCGCTTCGTGAAGGGCTTGCAAAGCGCGTTGCTATACATGCAGACCAATCCGGCGGAGACTGCCGCGATCGCCCGCAAGGAATTCCCGACGCTCGATGCACCCGTGGTCGACGCCGCCGTCAAGCGTATGCTTGCCGATGGCGTCTATCCGAAGAACGTGGACATCACGCCGAAAGCACTGACGGTCGCCATGGACACGCAGATCGCGCTTGGCAATCTGAAGCAACAGCCCAAGTACGATACGTTCGTCGCGCGTAGCTATATCCAACCCGCACTCGCTGCCGAGTAAAGCTCAAGCACATGACCAAGACTTACGTTTGCCCGACCATCGCTGAGATCCGCGCTGATGTGGCCTCAGGCAAGACCCGCGCCGCAGAGTTCGTTGCACAGGGTTTCGCCGCCGCTCAGGCTTCGCAATCCACGCTGCATGCATTCCAGTACTTGCCTGATGCATTGCCGGTCACGCACGTTGATGAAAACTTGCCGCTGGCTGGCGTGAGCGTAGCGGTGAAAGACATCATCGATACCGCCGACATGCCGACCGAGTTCAACTCGCCGGCCTATGTTGGACGGCGGCCGGCGCAGGACGCGACAGTGGTCGCGCGCTTGCGCGCTGCGGGTGCCACCATACTCGGCAAGTCGGTCACGACCGAATTTGCATTTCGTCATCCCGGGCAGACCGTCAACCCGTGGAACAGCGCATATACGCCGGGTGGATCGTCGAGCGGCTCGGCGGCAGCCGTGGGCGCAGGCATTGTTTCGCTTGCGCTTGGGACGCAGACTCAAGGTTCCGTGATCAGGCCGGCGGCGTATTGCGGCGTGGTCGGTTTCAAGCCGACATACGGCACCATTGCGAGAACGGGCGTGCTTCCGCTTGCATGGTCATTGGACCACGTCGGGTTGTTCACGAGGAGCGTTGCGGATGCGGCTTATGTGCTCAAGCTGGTCGCAGGCGCAGGCCCGGATGATCCACACGCGTCACATGTTCCTTTGGCATCGACGGTTGCAGCGGGGCGTCGTATCGGAGTGCTGGTGAGGCAGGTCGGCGGCGCTGTCGAACCCGCACAACAAGCCGCCCTCGATGCCCTTGCCGAGCGCCTTTCACGCGACGGGGCCGAGATCGTGATGGTCGATCTTCCGGCTGAAATCTTCGATACACCGGCTCACGCGCTGACATTGATGGGCGTGGAAGCGGCCATTACACACGGCGATTTGTATCGGCGTTCGCCGGAGCTCATCAGCGCTCCCATGCGGGGATTGATCGAAGAAGGACTGCGGTGTGCGGCGACCGATTACGCGAAAGCCAAGGTCTTGCAAGGCCGGATGGCGCATCGGTTCGACGCATGGCTGAGGAAAACGATGACGCTCGATGCGTTGCTGGTCGCACCGGCGAATGGCGAACCACCGCATGGACTGGATTCCACCGGCGATGCTTCGTTCTGCGCCCCGTGGACGTTTCTCGGCGTGCCGGCTGTGACCGTGCCGATGAGTTTTGGACCTGCTGGCTTGCCGTTGGGTGCGCAAATCGTGGGCGCGGCCGGCAGTGATGCTGCGTTGCTCGATCTGGCTGAGTGGATCGAGGCCAGGACGAATTGGGCAAGTCGTGTTTCAACCACCAACGATACTGGGGCCTGAAGTCGTCGAAATCGTGCGGCGTCCATGTCGCGTCGACCATGGGCTGCACGGATCGATCCCTGGCGGCCACGCCTAGCAGAAAAGCCCAACGAATTCAAAGTTCGCGCACCTCTTCATGGTACGATCCGCCCACCATCAAAACGGAGATCGCCATGGCGTTCAAAGAAACCAAAGGCGATAAGACCGTCGAAGCTTGCGTAATGCCCGCCCCTGGCGCAATGTTCAAGGGTTACATTCGCGTTACCACCACGTGGCGCAACCACACGATCAACAAGACGATCGGTCGCGGTTGTGGTCGGCCGGTCAAAACCGAAGCGGCAGCTCTGGAATTCGCCGAAGCGGAAGCACGCCGAGTGCTCGCAATCAAGTAGTCACCGCGAATCACCGGTTTCGACAGCAGTCGAGATTCGGGTAGGCAGCCAAGATCCCCGCGCCGCAAGAACGGCGCATCGGAACGAGGCTGCCTTTTTTTGTTCCGCTCACCAGGTCTCTTCCCCCTGTTCCTTATTGAGCAGCCTGGCGAGCCGTTCAAGATCCGCTGGTTTAGTGAAATGATGATCGAAGCCTGCGGCCTGGGCGTCCTGCCGGTCCTTTTCCTGCCCCCATCCCGTCAGCGCGATCAGATCGACATGCACTCCCCACGGTTCTTTGCGAATGCGTCGGGCGATTTCGTATCCGTTGATATCAGGCAGGCCGATATCGAGAATGATGACCTCGGGCCTGCTGTCCCGGGCCGCCTCGAAGCCGGAGGTGCCGTCGAATGCGACATGAACTCGATGCCCTTCCATTTCAAGAACCATGGAAAGACTTATCGCGGCGTCTTTGTTGTCGTCGACTATCAGCACGCTGCGTCCTCTTCCGCTTGCAGGAGGCAGGCGTCGAGGCTTCGACGCGACGATCCTCTCTTCCTCGGAGACGGGCAAACGGATCACGAACTCGCTGCCTTTTCCAATCCCGTCGCTGCGCGCAGCCACGCTGCCGCCATGCAGCCGTGCGAGAGCTCGCACCAACGCCAGCCCGATGCCGAGGCCGCCCTGGGTCCGGTCAATTGCATTCTCGAGTTGCGAGAACATCTCGAATACCGTTTCCAGGCTGCCCTGCGGAATGCCGATGCCTGAGTCGCGAATCCTGATGGCGACGTCAGCCCCCTCGCGATTCGCGCTGAGCCAGATTTTTCCTCCGGGGGGAGTGAACTTGGCGGCATTGTCCAAAAGGTTCTGGATTATCTGCGAAAGCCGCGTCGGGTCGGCATCCAGCATGACAGGCTCACCGGGGATTGCGATAGTGAGTTCGTGCGAGGCTGCAAGCACGAGAGGCCTCGAATTCTCGACTGCTCCCGTCAGCACTGAAACCAGATCGATATTCTCCCTGCGCAACTCAAGCTTGCCCTGCGTGATACGCGACATTTCCAGCAGATCGTCTACCAAGCGGGTCATGTGACGGACCTGCCGCTCGAATACTTCGCGCCCCCAGATGATCTGTGGGTCGACAAGTTCCTTCAGGCTCAGCATCTCCAGGACGTTGCGCATGGGAGCAAGCGGATTTCGGAGCTCGTGCGCCAGCGTGGCAAGAAATTCATCCTTGCGCCGATTGACCTCGCGAAGGGCATTTTCCGCTTCACTGCGTGCCTCGAGCGCTTGCTCGGCGTTGCGCCGTGCGCTTAGCAATTCGAGCTCGTATTGGTGACGTTCGGCAACGACGAGCACCGCGAACTCATCGAGCTCTTCGCCATCGAATTGCGTTCGCGACACATTGAAGAGAATCGGCACGACAGGACCAGCCCGGCTGACGATGTCCACCTTGACCTCGGCAACCGAATTGCGGAATTGCAGCAGAGGCGCCACGTGCGCCTCGAAGAGAAGCCGGCCGCCGACCGTCAGCAGATCCTGAATGCGGCGCAGTCCAACGAGGTCTGCTTCCCGATAGCCAATCCAACGGCAAAACGTTTCGTTCGCGCGGACGATGGTCCCGTCGTTGGTCGTCGTGAACAGACCGCACGGCGCGCGATCAAGCGTCTCGCTGATTGTCGGCAACAGTCTCTTTTGATGGGCCATCTGCGAGCGTTGGAAGGGTTTTTATGAAAGCCTCGATTGCATCGATGCATGCACGCGGCGCGCTGATATGAGGACAGTGTCCGGTGCTCTGGACGGTGGCAAGGACGCTTTCCCGGATCATCCGCCGCATATGGTTGCCTACTTCCAGGGGCACGAACGGATCGTTGCTTGATTGCACGATCAGGGTCGGCGTGGTGACGCGGATCAGTTCGGCGCGATGATCCGATAGAAAGGAAACGCGCGCAAAGTGTTTTCCAATCTCAGGGTCGTTGCGGCAAAAGGTGTTGGCGAATTTGGACCCAAGTTTCGATTGCGCTTGCGTGCCCAGGACTGCTGGTGCGATTGAATTGGACCATCCGAGATAGTTACTCTCCAGCGAGCCAAGCAGCGCCTCGATATCGCCACGCTTGAATCCGCCTCTGTAGTCAACGTCGTCAATAAGAGAAGGTGTTGGTCCGATCATCACCAGTCCGCTGAAACGCTCGGGCGCCTCGATCGCCGCGAGCATTCCGATCATGGCGCCCACGGAGTGGCCAATTAAAACCACCGGCGCGCTGGTGAATTCGGCCAGTACTTCGAGCAGGTCTTTCGCATGACCGTAAAGCGTGCCGTATTTGACGAAATCGTACTTGGACAGGTCGGAGCGGCCGCTGCCCATCAGATCGAGTAAAACTATGCGGTAGGTCGGCGCAAACGCGTCGGTCAGACACTGCCAGATGCTCTGGTCGAATCCAAAACCGTGCGCAAAAACCAGCGTGACAGGGCCGTCTCCGACGACGTGGACATTATTGCGTTTGTGGGCTTCCATTCCGCGCCTGTCATCGATAAATAATCAATCAGGATAAATTCCGCGACCGCCTCTTGAACCCCGCGAGACATTGCGGGCGCATTGGAATATTAATACGTTTGGTTTAATTTCTCCTAGCGGTGTGATGTGGCGAATCACAGCCTTAAGTCATGCCCATCAAATGCATTTTTTCAGCGATGGGCCAGCGGAAATAAATGCTTCTGTGACGTATCGGTCGAGTAATCTCTACAGGATTATGCAGCAGGCTTATTAGTTGCCTTCGGTCAGTCTCATCGCCGTCGAACTGTGTCCAATTCCTGGACGATGGGTGTCTACCCACCAAGCACCCACAGGTGCCGATCAAGGTGCTGCCAGTTGCAATATGGCTTCTCATCATGGCATACGACTTGCAAAAGCGTGGGCATTGCCGGGTTGCCGGTTTTCATTGAGTCGCGCCATGTTGAGTTGGGTACATTTCGGGGACCTCCACGTTTCGCACGACGACAGCTTCAAGAGTGTCGGCCTTCTAGAGCGTTTAGTCAGTGCGGTCAACACTAACGTCGCTCATGCGGTGGAGTTCGCCTATCTTCCGGGAGATAACGCCAACAATGGCAAGCCCGAACAGTACGCCAAGATTCGCTCGATCCTAAGTTCGCTTCGATTACCTACCAATGCGATTCCAGGGGATCATGATTTCGAACCAGGCTCGCTTGAAACATTCCATCGCGAACTGGGCGTCGACTCACTACCCAAGCAAGTCACCGTGAAAGGACATCGCTGCCTGTTTTTGGACATCGTGTCCGCCGGTGAAGGCGGTCCTGATTTCCGCCTTGGCGCGGCGCAGACAGAATGGATCGCAGCACAGCTGGCAGCTTGCGTGAACGACAAGGAACGGCCAGTTGTCTTCATGCATGCTTACCCCGGCGATCTTGCTGAAGGTGGGGAAGCGCTCGCACACCTGTTTGCATCCGCTGGAGTACTTGTCGTCGACACCGGCCACACTCACTACAACGAACTGCTCAATGACGGATCGGTTATTTACGCCGCGACGCGCTCGACCGGCCAGATTGAAGAAGACGACGGGCGAGCGGGCGTTGCGATCGTCACCGTGGACGCCAGCGTGGTGAGTTGGCGGTTTCAGCCTGTCTCTGCAGCTTGGCCGCTGGTGATGATCACGACGCCGGCAGACAGGCGGCTCGTGACTGACCCCGCTGATCAAAGACAAGTGCCGGTTGGCAAATGCGAGGTGCGCGCCAAGGTGTTTGGCCAGCAGATAGCCGAAGTCGTGGTTTCCATTGGCGAGCAGCGTGCAACCATGCAGCCAGTGTCTGGTGAACATGCGGTTTGGCAAGCGGAGCTGCCGCGCCCTCCGGATGTGGATCGCTACCAGGTAACGGTCGTGGCGTCTGACGCGAACGGCAACACAGCGTCAGACACGATAGAGGTGCTCTCGCGACAGGGCGCGGGGAGCCGCGCGTTCGCCGCCGCCCCTCCTGGCACTGATGCGCACGCGGTTGGAGAATGGGCCGACCACGGCTTGCTCGGCTCGCAACTCGGCCCCAACAAAAATGGTCGTGCCTGGTGACGCCGTCTGCTGAGGTGGCCGTCCGGCCCGCCGGCAAGGCGACACGCCCGCTTGAGGCGCTGAATTTCTTCATGGCCGACGTGCAGGCAGGGATTGGCCCATTTCTCGGCGTATTCCTGCAGGCGCGGGGTTGGGGAACTGATTTGATCGGCACCGTGATGACCATCGGCGGCATCGCGGGAATGCTGGCCACTTCACCGGCCGGCGCCCTTGTGGATGCCACCCGGTACAAGCGCGCGGTGATCATCGTGGCTGGCGTGATGACTGTGCTTGCGTCTTTGCTGCTTTGGTTTGCACACGGCTTCTGGATGGTGGCCGCATCGCAGATTGCTACCGCAGTGACGGGCGCCGCGCTCGGACCCGCAATCGCCGGCATCACGCTGGGAATGGTGAGGCAGCGCGGCTTTGACAAGCAATTCGGCCGCAATCAAGTCGCCAATCACGCAGGCAACGTGGCCGCTGCGGCGCTCTCCGGCTGGCTGGGTTGGCGCTTCGGGTTCGGCGCCGTATTTGGCCTGAGCGCGATATTCGGCGTGGTTTCAGTTTTCACGGTGCTCCTGATTCCCGCAGATGCCATCGATCATGATCATGCGCGCGGTCTGGAGGGGGGAAACAAGGAGGCAAGCGAACGCGGCAACGACGAAATGAGCGGCTTTCGCACCCTGCTGCAGTCCAAGCCGCTTTTGGTGCTGGCCGCGGCGTTGGCAATGTTTCATCTTGGCAATGCCGCAATGCTTCCGCTTTACGGACTTGCGATCGTGGCTGCCAAGCAGGGCGACCCCAGTGCCTTCACTGCACAGACGATTATCGTTGCACAGCTCGTGATGGTTATCGTATCGATGATGGCGAGTCGGCTGATCAAATGGCGCGGGTATTGGTGGGTGATCTTGATCACATTTCTGGCGTTGCCGCTGCGCGGCGCGATTGCCGCCAGTGTGCTTCATGCGTGGGGGGTGTGGCCTGTGCAGGCACTCGATGGCATCGGCGCTGGCTTGCAAAGCGTGGCGGTGCCGGCGCTTGTTGTTCGCCTCCTTGACGGCACAGGGCGCGTCAATGTGGGGCAGGGCGTTGTCATGACGTGCCAGGCTGCGGGTGCTGCGCTTAGTCCATTATTGGGCGGACTGCTTGCCCATACGTTTGGATACTCAGCCGCATTCCTGGTTTTAGGCGCTGTGTCTACCGCATCGATCGCCTTGTGGCTGGGATCTGGCACCAGTCTTCGTAACGCATGCCGCAGTTCTGAAAGCATATCGATCGAAGGCAAAACCGCAGCTTCGAGTGCCTGACGTACGTGCGGCGCTCAATGGGCCCGTCTGTACTCCTTTACTTTTTGGGAATCGCCGACGTGAATCCAACCTTCCTTTCCTGGGGCATCGCAGCCATGGCTACGGCCGGCGTCATTACGCGCCCGTTCAAATGGCCTGAGGCTATTTGGGCCGTCGCTGGCGCGTTGCTCATTGTCGCTCTGGGTTTGTTGCCTATTACGCAAGCTCTGCAGGCGGTCGCCAAAGGAGCAGATGTATATTTCTTTCTGTTTGGAATGATGTTGCTGTCCGAAGTAGGGCGCCGCGAGGGCTTGTTCGATTGGGTCGCGGTACTTGCGGTCAATCATGCGAAGGGGTCGCCCGCACGCCTGTTTTTGCTGGTGTACCTGGTAGGCGTGGTTGTTACGACATTCCTGTCCAATGATGCTGCCGCGGTTGTGCTGACACCGGCGGTCTTCGCCGCTGCGAAGAAAGCCGATACAAAGCCCTTGCCTTTGTTGTTCGTATGCGCATTCATTGCGAATGCGGCAAGCTTTGTTTTGCCGATCTCGAATCCCGCCAATCTGGTTTTGTACGGTAACCATACGCCCGCGCTGTCTCTCTGGATGGGCCGTTTCATCGTGCCTTCGGTACTGTCCATCGCGGCGACCTATTTCATGCTTCGCTGGGCGCAGCGCCGCGATTTGAGAGGCGAATGCAAGTCTGGCCTGGACAATGTGCCGTTGTCATCCAGCGGCCGCATTGCGCTGGGTGGAATCGCCGTAACTGCGATCGTGCTGCTCCTTGTCTCGGCGTTCGACATGCAGCTTGGCTTGCCGACCGCAATTCTTGGTGCGACGACCGCTGCAATCGTGCTGATCCAGGAGCGGAAATCGCCTTGGGCTCTGGTGAGGGACATCTCCTGGAGTGTCTTGCCTTTGGTTGCCGGGTTGTTCGTGCTGGTGGAGGTGTTGCAGCACACAGGCGTTATCGCGCACCTCGCACAGATGCTCCAGTCCGCTACTCAGCGCGACGAATCATTGAGCGCCGGATTGTCGGGTAGCGTGATCGCAATCGCGTCTAATCTAATGAACAATCTCCCGGCGGGGCTGATTTCGAGTGCGACTGTGATGCAGGCGCACAGCCCTGAGCGGGTCATCGATGCGTTGCTGATCGGAGTGGATCTCGGGCCCAATCTCTCGATTACGGGGTCGCTGGCAACCATCCTCTGGTTGAATGCCATCCGACGTGAAGGCGAAGACGTAGGATTCTGGAAGTTCTTGCAAGTGGGAACGGTAGTGATGATCCCGGCGCTGATCCTGGCGCTAGGAGCACGCGTACTGATCTGACAATCTGGAGAGGACCGATGAGCAATGCATGGATTTATCCTTTTATTATTTTAGGTGGTGTGTTGCAGGCGGCCGGTGCACCAATCAACGGCGTATTGAAGGCATCGTTGGTCAACCCGTGGCTGGCATCGGCGGTCTCTTTCATGCTGGTCACTTTCCTTGCCATAGCGCTGTTCTGGATACAGCCAACCCCGCTGCCGACGCTGACTGAGCTCAAGGACATGAAATGGTGGGCACCGTTGGGCGGCATTGTGGGAGCCGTGGCTGTATTTGCGGGCTTGACATTGGTCCAAAAGGTTGGTGTCGGAGCAATCAACGGGCTGACCATCTGTGCGAACCTGATAGCCTCAATTTTCATTGACCATTTCGGTCTGATCGGCGTGCCGGACCATCCGCTGAGTTGGCTAAGGGCGCTTGGAGCCGTTCTCATGGTAGGTGGCGTGGCGCTGGTGATGAAGTTTTAAGTGTCATTCCAAGTGCCATTGCCATTGCCATTGCCACGGTTGATCGCGGGTGTTCGTCCTGCAAGTTGCGTGTACTTGCCGCCCATGATCGCGCGTGTCGATGCCTGGACTGCGACCGTGCCACCGCTTGCATAGACGTCGCCCGACCCAGGCGCGTTGCTCTATGCGAGCAATCAGCTTTCCACTCTCAACCAGCGTGCCCACCTGTATAGGCATTCGACCGGGTTGGCTTCAGCGCACGTGTTTTGCACAAGTTGTTTCGCCATGTGTCGAATGCGTGAGGCGGCCCTGGCCTGCGCATCGTCAAGGACTGGAGAGCCCGCGTTCAATGCTGTTGTCCTGACTACGGCACGTCGCTGGTCGGCGCTCCGGGACGGCTGGCGAGTTTCCAGCGAGCACTGGAGCGCAAACGCACTATTTTTTCTAGCGCGTTTGTATCTGGTGCCGCATCACTCGCTGCACCTACACTTCCAGTCAAACGGTGCCACATTGCTCCGTGTTGTTAACCCACCCTAAGGAGCATTCATATGAACAAGAATAAGGTCGACGGGACGCTTAAGCAGATCAAGGGCTCGGTGAAGGAAGCGCTGGGTAAAGTGACCGGAAATACGCCACTGGAAGTTGAAGGGGTTGCTGAAAAAACTGCAGGAAAAGTGCAGGAAGGCGTCGGGAAGACGCAGGAGAAAGCCAAGGACATCGCCGATAAAGCAACCGGCAAGGACTGATTCCCGGCATTCGATGACCGGGGCAGATAGACCATCGAAAGTCATCGATGATTCGTCATCCGAAACACTAAAGTAACGAGGTAATCATGTTTGAAAAAGCGGAAGGATCGATCAAAGAAGCTGCTGGGAAGGCGCAGGCCGCGCTCGGCAACGTCACGGGCGATAACGGGTCGCAACTGGAGGGCCGTGCGCGTCAAGCTGCTGGCATAGCTCAGCAATCGTATGGCGAGGCGCTCGACACCGTGCGTGGTGCGACCAAGAGTAACCCGGTGGCGTCGTTGGCGCTTGTCGCAGCGGTGAGTTTTATCGCTGGTGCCATATGGGCGAAGCGCTAGACCGGCTGACAGACATGTCGGGCGGGACCGGCTCGTGCGCTCCCTGAACTAGAATAAAAAGGTAATCCATGAATCGAATCCATACATCTCTTGACCCCCAACCAGTGAACGTATTGCGTGTCTCCTGGGGTGCCGTGTTCGTCGGCCTGTTGCTGGCCATGATGACGTATCTGTTCCTTGGCGTACTGGGCACGGCGATAGGTGCAAGCGCACTCGACCCAATGGGTGAGCGTAATCCGCTTGCTGGCTTCGGCACCGGCGCGGGGATCTGGGTCGGCGTGTCCACACTCGTGTCGCTTGCGGTCGGAGGGTTTTTCGCGGGGCGGTCATCGCCACGGCGCGGCGCGCTGCACGGCGTCCTCTGCTGGTCACTGACCACCCTGGTAACGCTCTACATGCTGTCGAGCCTGGCCGGCGGCGCGATCGGTACCGCATCCGGGGTGGCTCGGGCGGGACTGTCGGTGGCGGGTCAGGGCGTCGCTGCAGCGGCTCCGGGCATCGCTTCCGGCGTGAAGGGCGCGCTCAAGAGCAATGGCATCGATATCGATATGACCGATGTCTAGGGACAACTGGAGACGCTATTGCGTCAGACCGGCAAGCCCGCGCTCGACCCGTCAAATCTCAAAGCGTCCGCTCAGGGCGCAGCGAGTGACGGCACTGCGACCGCTGCAGGCGCTGCCACAAAACCGCAGAACTCCGCCGATGATCTCAGCAGCTTTTTCGATCGATTGAAGCAGAAGGCGTATCCTGCCCTCGACGCGACGGACAAGGAAGCGCTTGTCAACGTCATCATGGCGCGCACCGGCAAAAGTCGTCCTGAAGCACAGACCATCGCGAATAACTACGAGCAGACCTACAACCAGGCACTCGAGAAGTACCGCAGCCTGAAGATCCAGGCCGAACAGAAAGCGCGTCAAGCCGGCGAGGCGGCCGCAACCGGCGTGAGTCATGCAGCGTGGGCGGGCGTCGTGATATTGCTTTTGGGCGCGCTTGTCTCCGGATTTGCCGGGTTTCTGGGACGCCGCAGCAATCCGTTGCGTGAGGAAGTCGTGGTGTAATGGCGACTGACGTATTCTGCCAGTGCCCTTGGTTGCCGCGATCTCTTTTGCTCGCAGCACCAAGGTGCGATTTTTCATATTTCACGACAGTGCAGGCGGCATGGCCGCATCGGCATCCAGGAAGAACCCAATTATGAACGACCGCGTGCTGCGTACCGAGACGGACCGGCGTCAGCTCCAGCAGATCATTACCGGACTGACCGAGGGCGTCATCCTGATCGAGCCGGATCAACGCATTTTGTGGGCGAATGAGGCTGCTCTCGGCATGCATGGCGTGGAAAATGTGAGCGACCTCGGCAAAGACGTGGGGGAGTATCGGGAACGGTTCCGGCTTCGCTATCGTAACAACCATATTCTTTCGAATGGGCAGTATCCGATCGAGCGCGTGATCGCGGGAGAATGTTTTAGCGACGTAGTGGTCGAGGTATTCCCCGCAGATGACGACTCGGTCAACTGGGTGCATCGAGTGCGCAGTCTCGTGCTGACGAACAGCCAGGGCGAACCGGACTGTCTCGCCCTGATCGTTCACGATGCGACTGAATGGGCAAGCGCCGAACAGCGCTTCGAGAAGACCTTCAATGCAAACCCGGCACCTGCGGTGATCTGCCGGTTGAGCGATCAGCGCTACATGAAGGTCAATCAGGGGTTCCTGGAGATGACGGGTTACGTTCGCGAAGACGTCATTGGCCGATCAGTGTATGAACTCGATGTATTCGAAAACGCCGAGAAGCGGGGCATCGCAATCGAACGCCTGAGCCAGGGCGCGACCATCCCCCAAATGGAAGCGGAGCTGAGGCTTCCGGACGGCGGTTTGAAACCCGTCGTGGTGGCGGGACAACCGATCGATATCGGTGAAGAAGACTGCATGCTCTTCACCTTCATGGATCTGGAACCGCGCAGGAAAGCAGAGAGCACACTGCGTCAAAGCGAGGAGCGGTTTCAGAAGGCTTTTCGCATGCTGCCGGTCCCCAGTGCCGTTGTGACCGCAGACGAGTTCGTGATTCTCGATCTCAACGAGGCCTTCACTGTAACGACGGGCTATGCGGCCGAAGACATCATCGGTCGGGCAGGCGCAGATGCGAACGTCTGGATGGGTGATGTCCGCAGCCGACTCGCAAGTCTGCTCGAGACCGGCACCGGGGTGCGCAACGTCGAGTTCGACGTACGGAAGAAGAATGGCGAGACGATTCGCTGCCTTGTTTCGGCGGAATCAGTCAGCATCAATCGGCAGGATTGCGTGTTGATGGCGTGGCTCGATATCAGTGAACGAAAGCGCTCGGAAATGGAACTCGTCGATGCCATCGAAGCGGTCATGCAGGATGCATCCTGGTTCAGCAAGACCTTGATCGAAAAGCTGGCCAATGTACGGCGTGCCAATGCGCCGGGAACGTCTGCTGGCCGACTCGACGACCTGACCGCACGGGAGCGCGACGTATTCGATGCCCTGTGTGAAGGGCAGGCCGACAAGGAGATCGCCAAGCACCTCGGTCTCGCATTGAACACGGTTCGTAATCACGTGGCGACCATCTACGCAAAACTCGATCTTCACAGTCGCAGCGAGGTGCTGGTCTGGGCGCGCGAGAATTCTTACTTCGGGCTTGCTGATCGCAAGAACAACCGGTAGCTCATGGTCGCTTTGAGTTCTGGACTTGCCGGAAGATGAACCTCTAGCCGTGGTGTACGGTGCTACCCGGCTTGCGTGGTACGGCACTCGCTGCCTTCAAAAGCTGGACTACTGCTGCGATAGCCGGGCACCTTCCGGCTCGAGCGGGCCACCCTGTTCCTCGATTGCCTCGAGCGATTGCGAGCGTGTCTCGATGCCGAACGCGAGCACCACGAGTGCCTGGACCACCAGCAATGCCGCGACGCTGAAGGCGACGTATCGAATGCCACCGGTGCGGTACAGGAGCAGCGTAATGCCGGGCGCGCAAAACGACGCAATCCGTCCGAGTACGGCGCAAAAACCGTTGCCCCGAAGCCGGTAGCGCGTTCCGAACAACTCGGGAATGTAACAGGCAACAGCCAAAGCAACGATTGCATATAGGCAGCAAAAAAGGAGAAAGCCCATTATTGCGGCCATCATCGGCGAGCTCGAGAGCGCGTAGCTCACGCCCATTGCCGCGCCGATTATCGATGCGATCGCGATGCATCGGCGGCGCCCGAAGCGGTCAGTGCAGATGAGACCGATACCCGCGCCTATTGGACCACCCAGCGACATCACCATGCTGTACCCAAGCGATGACGACAGGCTGAGGCCCTGCCTAAGCAAAAAGGTAGGCACCCAGGTGACGAAGCTGTAAATGGCGATGCCAATGACAATCGATATGGTTGAACCGACCAGCGTACGTGTCCAGACTTCGCTTGAAAATAGCACCGACAGTGGCGGCGTCGGCTCGAGGTCCGGGGGCGTGCCGGACTGCATGGGCGCCCGATAACCCTTGCCATGCACTTCTTCCTCGATGCGGGTCACGATCAGATCGGCTTCTTCCAGCCGGCCCTCGCTTGCAAGCCACCGGGGCGACTCGGGCATCGATTTACGCGCAACCCAGACAAGCAGCGCGCCCGCGCCGGAGACGAAAAACATGGAGCGCCAGGTCCACAACGGAATCAGGAAATAACCCGCGAGCGACGACACGAACAGCGCGCTGTTGGTCACCAGTGCGAGCAATGCGGAATAACGGCCGCGCTGCTTCGGCGGCGTCATCTCGATCAGGGTCGAATATCCCACCACAATTTCGGCACCGAGTCCGATACCCATCACGAGCCGGAAAGCGATGAGCCACGGCATGGAAGGCGCAAAGCCCGCCGCCAGTGACGCAAGACCGAACACGAGCAGATTCGCCTGATAGGTGAAGCGGCGCCCGAAACGGTCACCAAGCATGCCTGCCAGCGTTCCGCCAATCGCCATGCCGACAAACGTGGCTGATATGAAATAGCCGTTGAGCTGCAGGTTCGACATGCCGCTATGGACCAGCGCACCGAGCACGGAGCCGGCAAGCGTGATGTCGAAGCTGTCGAAGAACATCCCTGCCGCAATGAGCCACAGCATGCGCCGGTGAAAACCGCTGAGCGGCAGCGCGTCGAGGCGCAAGCCAATGGATGCCGGGGATGCCATGTTGTCTCCTGTTTGTTTTTCTGTTTTGTTGCGTCGTTGTGCGTGGCGTCAGCGCGGTTTATCGATGAAACGCGTACGCAGCGCGTCCCAGTCGTCCGAACCCATGCGCTGGAAACGTTCCTTCGCGCTCAGTGCGCTGGCTGCAAGCGGGGGCATGCCGGTTGCGGCCAGCGCCGCCAGTTCCTGCTCGCATACCCGCATCACGCTTGCCAGCAGCAAGCTTGGCAGGATCGCTAGCCGATAGCCCATCTCGCGTACATCGTGCAGCGAGATGTCGGGCGTCTTGCCGCCCCGGACGATGTTGAAGAGACAAGGACCATTCACGCGCCGCGGAATCGCGGCGATTTCGTCGAGGTCGCGCGGCGCTTCGACAAACGCGAGGTCCGCTCCCGCAGCGAGCGCGGCGTTTGCACGCGCGATTGCATCGTCGAGACCGGAGACGCTGTTCGCATCGGTCCGCGCAATGATCACGAAATCCGGATTGCGACGGGCAGCGAGGGCGGCACGGATCTTGGCCACGAACTCTGCGGCGGGTACGAGTTCCTTGCCGTCAAGATGACCGCAGCGCTTGGGCGACACCTGGTCCTCGATATGAATGCCCGCGACGCCCGCCTGCTCGTAGGCGCGTACGGCCCGCGTCACGTTCAGCTCGTTGCCAAAACCAGTGTCGGCATCGGCGATAACCGGCAGGGTGGTGCACGCGACGATGCGCGCCGCGTTCGCAACCATCTCAGTCATTGTGAGCAGTCCATAGTCCGGCAGACCGTAGCTCGCGGCCGTGCCTGCGCCGGTCATGTATAACGCGGTGAACTTCGCCTGCTCGGCGAGCCGCGCCGTGATGCCGTCGTAGACGCCAGGCGCTACCAGCATGTCGCCCGAGCTCAGGTACTGGCGTAGACGTGCCGCAGCGGGGACCTGATTGTTGTCGTTCAAGAGCTTAGTCTCCGAAATGCCCGATAGCGGACCGCGCGTTGAAAATCAGGCCGCGCTGACCGGCGATGATGTCGGCGTCCATTCGCGCAGGCTCATGCCCATGAGCGCCGCCTGACGTTTTTCATACGCTTCGAATGCCTGCGAGCGAGCGCTTCCGCGCAAGCCGCCGCGCACTGCGCCAGCGCGTATGTCGCCAAAATATTCGAGCCAGTTTTCCGGCAGCGGCTGCGCGTTCGGGATGGACAGCCACAGACGCAGCAGATGACGCTTCATGTCCGGCTCCTCGTAGTCCTCAAAGCCGGTTCGGGAATGGATCGTGACGTAATTGTTCAGCAGTTGCAGGTCGCCACGCTCGAGCGACATCGAAAAGCAGAAGCGCGGGTCCGTCATCGTTTCATCGAGCAGATCCAGTGCGGCGGTCTGAAGGGTTGAAAGACGCGGAACGTCGTCGAAATCGCGCTGTGCTGCGACGATATTCTTACGGTTCGTGCGCATGGCGAAATGCTCCGGCTGGTCGCCAACGATCGGGCAGCAATAGTAAGGCGGCTGGGCCGGGTCCTGAGCGCCTTGATAGCTGAAATAATAAGGTCCGCGCAACGCATTTGCGAGTTCTGGATGCTGGCGCTGCATTTCATCGAACACGGCGATCGAGCTGACGACCTTGCTCTCGCCGCCCGTTCTCGCGGCTCGACGGCATAGCAGGCCGACTACATCGCATGAGTCCATGTGGAAATCAAGTGATGCGTTCGTGTTGTAACCCCGGCCGTTCGTGGTCTTGTACGAGGAACCTACATCGCGTACATCGTTGAGGATGTCGCTCCCGCGGTTTTGCGTGCGCGCCACACCGATGTGCAGGCCCATGCCCCAGTAAGCAAGACGGGTGTCGTCCTCACTCCAGCGGTCCACTGGAAAGCCTTTCAGCAAACACATGCCCCAGCGGCCCTGGGTCGTATCCACCGCGCGTTGCAACGCGTTCCGAGACACAGCGGTCAGCGGGAAATCGTCGGGGGTCATTTCAAGAAGGTCGCGGCCGAGCGTTTTTGCATGCGCGAGTGCGACGTCGAATCCGGCCACTTCGTCGGCGCTCAGACGCTGCATCCAGGATGTGTCGTCTTTCGCGGCGGTCGCGAGCCACGGAACGGGTCTGAAGCTGTTCATTGCTGTCATGTCTCCGGCTGTCTGAATTGTCAGCGGCGGGATGGAGTGAACTCCCGCTGCATGTCTTGCAAAAAGTATAGGCTCGGCGGATAGTCAATAAAAGTGACTTTATTTCACTCCTTAGATAAGAGATTCTGATGAAACTGGAAGCGTTCGAAACGCTTGGAGCGGTTCTCTCCGAGGGTTCGTTTGCCGCTGCCGCGGCCGCGATGAACCTTACGCCGAGCGCGGTGAGCATGCAGATGAAACATCTCGAACAGTATCTCGGCCAACCACTGTTCAGGCGTGCCGGCTTGCGCGTACAACCGACCGCAATGGCGCATCAGGTGATTGCCGCGATGCGCGAGGGCCTGCAACAGATCGACGTGCTGAGGCGTCGCAATACCGTCGTCGTGGAAGGAACCATTCGGCTCGGCCTGATTGAATCGATCCAGCCCATGCTGCTGCCCGGGACCATGCGCGTGCTCCGGGATACCCATCCGCGACTCCTGCTGAGGCCGCAGCGGGGACGAAGCGCGGGTTTGACGGCCGACGTCAAGGCAGGTGTGCTAGACGCAGCAGTGGCCGCGCAGCCCGAGAAGGGGAGAGTGGCCGGACTGATCTGGTATCCGCTGTTAAAGCGGGAACTGGTCCTGATCGCGCCGCCTGATGCCAAAGCCGCAACCGTGTACGAATACCTCCGGCATTACGACTGGATTCGCTACGATCGCCAGACGACGACGGGAGCAATGGGCGCGCGTTACGTTCGTGAGGTGATGGCTGAGAAGCGCAGCGCGCTCGAGCTGGACAGCGTGACTGCGATTGTCGCGATGGTGAGCGCCGGGCTTGGCGTGTCCGTGCTGCAGGTGGTGGATCCGCGTGTCTGCGAGCAGTACCCGGTCAAAACGATCCGTCTCGGCGCGTCGCCGCCAACCTTGCAGTTGTCCGTGGTGACGCGCAAGGATGACGCAGATAGCCGGCTGTTGCTGGCCGTTCGTGAGGCGCTGAGCCTTGCATTGAAGACCACAAGGCCATAGGCAGGCGATAAGCAACCGGCGTTGCAGGTAAGTAAACAGTAAGTCACACCGTTTTAAAGTCGGTCCCGTTTTTGCCATTTAACCAGGGATCGACAGTGAGAAAGAATGTATGCGGCGAATATGCGTTGCTGCTGGCCTTTGCTTCAATGCTCGTATCAGCGCCGGTCTGGGCCGACGGGGCAGGCGCGCAGCCACCTGACGCGGACGACTCGGGTTTCACCGTGTTGAGCAACGCGACCAACGTCACGCATTGGGGATTGGGAGCCGGTTTCGGATACCAGCAGGCGCCGTACAAGAACTACGGCTCGAAGTTCGACCCGATCCCTTTATTCTTTTTTGACGACAAATGGATTCATGCTATCGGAACGACTATCGATTTCAAGGTCGGGACGTGGCACAACGTGAGCTTTACCCTTCGCGGTCAATATGCGCTCGGGGACGGGTACGAGGGCTCGGATGCATCCAGCCTCAACGGCATGCAGACACGCAATAGCGCGTTCTGGTATGGGCCGGCACTGGCGTGGAAGACCCGTTTTGGAACGCTGACTGGCGACGTGCTCGAAGGCGGGAACAAGGGACAGAAGGCGAGCGTCAATTTCGGCAAGCGCATTGACTACGGCAATTTCTCCGTTGAACCGCATGTAGGGGCCGAATGGCTGAGCAGCAAGTATGTCGACTACTATTACGGCGTCCGCTCGTCGGAAGTCCGCGCCGGACGTCCTGCTTACTCGGGCACATCGACATATGACATGTCGGCTGGCGCGCGCTTCGATTATCGGTTCACGCGCCAGCAGTCTGTCACGCTCGACGTCGGTGCGAAGCATCTTGGAAGCGGCATCACGGATAGCCCTATCGTGGGCAAGCGCTTCATTCCCGAAGCCAGATTCGGCTATCTGTACCAGTTCAATTGATCGGGTGATATGTCACGAGTCGCACTCATAGAAGATCATGTCCGGTTGTCGGCAATGATCCGGCAGGCGTTGCTGGGCGCCGGCGTGGAGACCGATACCTTCTGCACGCTATCAGAGGCCGCGTATGGCATGAGCCGGGGCGATTATGCGGTGCTGGTTGTCGATCGCGGATTGCCGGATGGCGATGGCCTCGCTTTCCTGAGAAACCTCCGCGCCGCTGGACAGATGACACCTTGCCTGATGCTCACGGCCCGCGACGCGTTGCACGATCGTATCGACGGGCTGGAAAGCGGCGCGGACGATTACGTGACCAAGCCGTTTGCGATGAGCGAACTGGTCGCGCGGGTTCGCACGCTGATGCGCAGGCCGCAGGAGCTCACTGCGCTCATCCAGGCCTTTGCCGATATTTCCGTCGATCCGCAGCAGCGCGCATTGCGATGCGGCGAGCAGTCGATCGTGCTCGCGCCCGCCGAACTCCAGATCATGCTGACCTTGATGAAAGTAGCCGGCCAGACCGTGCGGCATGCGGCCCTGGAGCACGCTGCTTGGGGACTTGCGGAAGCGGTCACGCCAAACGCGCTGGAAGTCACGGTGCATAGACTGCGCAAGAAGCTTTCCTCGATCAACGCAAGGACGCGTCTTGCCAACGTTCGCGGCGCGGGTTTCGTGTTGCAGGCGCCGGCCTGAGGCGGAGGTTTTTCAAGGAGGTTTGATGAAGCGCCTGATTCTTGTAGTCGATGCCGACCCCGGCTGCCGCGACGTGTTGCGCAACCGTTTTCACGCGGCGGGCTTCGACGTATCAGTCCTCTATGATGCAGCGGGGATCGCACATCGGCTGACACTGGAGAGGCCCGCGTTGGCGCTCGTCGCAAGCGGTCTGTGCATGAGCGGCGGACTGGCCGAGATCAAGCGCTTGCGCAATAGCGACGACGACTTGCCCGTCATCATGCTCGGCGAGGAGGACGACGCCACGGAGCGCATCGTCGCGCTTGAATGCGGTGCGGACGATGTCGTGTCGAAACCGTTCAATGTCGATGAAGTACTGGTCAGGGCCCGCAATGTTCTGCGCCGTGTCGGGCATCGGCCGATTCGGGAGCCGGCGTGCGGAATGCCTTATCGGTTCGATGGTTTCAAGCTCGACTTCCTGGCGCGCAGCCTGAGCTTTCAGGAGCGGCCCGTTGCACTCTCGGAAACCGAATATTCGCTTCTGAAACTGCTTGTCTCTTCGCCCGGCCGGGTGATTTCGGTCAGTGCCATAGCACAGAAGATGGATTCGCGCGTACTTGACTCGAGCGTTCGTAATTGGGTTCACAGGCTGCGCTCGCGGATCAGGCTGGCCGCGGGCGCATGCGAGCAGATACTCACGGTTCAGGGTCAGGGTTATGCGTTTCACCCTTGCGGGAATGCAGATTCGAACGGCGCCCAACATGTTTAGGTACTGGGTCCGCAGCCTTTCGGCGCGACTATGGCTCACCAGCGTGACGGCGCTGGTGATCTGCCTCGGCGTGATCGCTGCGATCACCATGTACACGTTCAGTCATTCGCCTCCGCGGATGTTGCAGCGTCACGCCGACATTCGCGCCGCGCAGCGCATCGTTGACGGACTGCGTTTCGACAGCCACGGACAGCCAGTGGCTGTCGCGCTCGATGAGCAGAGCGCGTGGCTGTTCAACGTCGCGACGAACGACCTGATGTACCGCGTGCTCGATGACCGCGGTCATCTGCTTCTGGCGTCGGGCAAGGCAGCCGGCGGCGAACAGTGGGAGAAGGGCAATCCTGCAGAGGAGAGCCGTGAAGATCGCGAGGTGTCCATAAACGGGCGGCCGTTCGACCTGGTGACGCGAGAAACGCAGCGCGGCAACGCGCGGTTCGTGGTCCAGGTTGCAACGAGCGTCGCGTTCAACAAGGCCGTGCTGAGCATGAAGGTCAAGCCGATTCCCGGCATAGTGGGATGGACCATCGCGCTTGCCACGATCATTTTTGGTCTGACGCTGACATTCACCGTGCACCGGCTGCTTCGGCCGCTGAGGGCGGCATCTCGCGCCGCGGCGTCGATCACGCCGTCCAGTCTCACGATGCGTCTTTCCGACAAAGGCATGCCAAGCGAAATCAAACCATTGATCACGGCGTTCAACGACGCGTTGTCGAGGCTTGAGAACGGTTTCATTGTCCAGCAGGCTTTTCTGGCGTCGGCAGCTCACGAGTTGCAGACGCCTTTGACGCTGATCCGCGGACAAATCGAGTTGCAGCCCGGGATCGAAAAGAAGGAACTGATCTATCGCGAGATCGACCTGATGGCGAGGCAAGTGCGTCAGTTGCTGCACCTCGCCGAAGTCAGCGAGTCGCAAAACTTCGTGTTCAGCGATGTCAACTGGGCCGACGTAGCCGACGATGTCGCGGGCTACTTCGCCCTCAAGGCCAGCACGGAGAATGTATCGCTTGAGCTAGACTCGCCCGTCATTGCCTCGGTCATCAAGGCTGATCGAAGCGCGTTGTTTATCTTGCTCAAAAATCTCGTGGAAAACGCGATCAACGTCACGCCTGCGGGCGGCAGGGTGACGGTATCGGTGGACGGCAGTTCTATCCAGGTGAGCGATGAGGGTCATGGCATTGACCCGGAACATCTGCCATTCTTGTTTCAGCGTTTCTGGCGCGCCCCTGATGTCCAACACGATGGCGCGGGTCTCGGCCTTGCAATCTGCAAGGAGATTGCCGGTGCTCACGGCTGGCAGATCAACGTGAGACGGTTGCAAGTAGGAACAGCTTTCAGCGTGGTGTTCAACGCTTGAAGAGAAGCGGTCGTTACCCGGCTGCGCACGGTGGATTTTCCCTCGTGTGATCATCGAATCGACGTTGCGAAGGTAACAGGGCGTCCCGGTCGACCATCCCCGCAAAAAGCGCCTCTGCCTTGGTTGCCCCCTCAGTTGCCCATTTGAAACGCCAACCAAGGCGCCCGTTACCACGAATCCGCTCGGTCCTGCCTTGGCGGTCTTCGATCAACACAAACACCCCACCTTTTGGAGCGCATCGGTCATTTGACCGATACCGACAAGACAAACCGAATGCCATGATCTCCACCCATGCAGGCCTACTTGTCGCGATAACGCTGTGCGGTCCTGCCGACAGCCCGTCACAGCGAGCGCCTGGCGTGTCGCCACGGCGACGCGGCCGATCAAATTTCAAAGGGAATTTCAATGGCTACTCGTCTTTCAGATACCACCGGCCTTCAGGATGAGCGGTGGCTCAAACACTACTACCTCACACGTGCAGCGTTTTCCGCGGTGTGGGTCGCGCTCGCGTTCGCCATCGGTCAGCATGCCGCAGCGATCGGTGCGGCATTGCTCATTGTCTATCCCCTGTGGGACGCGCTGGCTAATTACATCGACATGTCGCGTAGCGGTGGGGCGCGCGAAAACCTTACTCAGGCTTTCAACGTCTTTGCAAGCCTGGTAATAGCGATTGCGGTGATGGTGGTGTTGAGCGTCGACACAGGCCTGATCCTTGACGTGTTCGGAGCCTGGGCCGTTCTATCCGGATTGCTTCAGCTCGCTACTGCCGTGCGCCGCTGGAAGCGGTTTGGTGCGCAATGGGCAATGATCTTGAGCGGAGGCCAGTCGGCGCTGGCGGGCGTGTTTTTTATCGCGCAGGCCCATTCAACAGCACCTCCCGCGATTATCAAAATCGCCGGCTATGCGGGTGTCGGTGCGATCTATTTTCTCGTTTCGGCGTTGTGGCTAGCCGTCGGGCAGATGCGGCGCAAGGTTGCATCGACGCACTAAAGAACTGGTTCAACCCCGGGCGTCTTTCTCGAGGAGCCTGGTATAAAGCGGCTTACTCATGGATCAACCGCTGAGTAATCAAGGTTATTGCATCAGCTATCGAGCATTGAGTGGTGTCGATGCGAACGTCGGGAGCGATCGGTTCCTCGTAGAGGGAATCGATACCCGTGAGATTCTTGAGCACTCCCTGTCTTGCGAGCTTATACAGTCCTTTAGGATCGCGGCTTTCAGCGATTGCAACGGGAACATGTACGTGCACTTCCACGAACCGATGAGGCCCGGCAGTGAGCCGTGCGATTTGCCGATCTGCCGAGAAGGGTGAAATGGCGCAGACCAACACCAGCAGCCCGGCGTCAGCCATCAGCCGAGCGACTTCGCTCAACCGCCTGATGTTTTCATGTCGATGCTCATCGGAGAATCCAAGATCCCGGCATAGCCCGGTACGCACGGTGTCGGCATCCAGTAGGAAACTGTGTTTGCCGGCGTCATGGAGCGTAACTTCGAGGGCGTCGGCGAGGGTGGACTTTCCAGCCGCTGGCAAGCCGGTGAACCAGACTATGCCAGGTTTCTGCCCAAGCAAGTCGGAGCGGTCGTCGACGCCGACTGAAAACGCATGACGGTGAACGTGAGATGAATTGTCGGTAGGCAAGTCCATCTGATCTCCTCATTGCTTATGCCACTATGAATGACCCTGCGTCAGTAGTAGCGCCACTGTTCTGACAGTTCTCGAGCGAGCACCAGCTTTTCCTTAATGAGCTCAGCACCGTCCGTCCCAGGTCCCGATGCACCTCTTTTCGATACCATGAAACCCAATGCTGAGGCGTGAATGGATTTGATCGAGCGTCCGTCGATTCCCTTCATGAGCGAAGCATTACCCTTCATCTGTGCAACGAGATCTCTTGCAGCGCTGAAGTCCGGCGTTATTGCGACCTGGCCTCGAACTTGTGCCCGTAATGCCAAGGCGTATTCGGGAGACTGTCCCAGCCGGTCAACATCGACCAGCAAATCGGCTTCGTCGGCCGAGCGCATTGCAGACAGCATCCACACCGCTAAAAACGCCCGATATGCGTTGTCGCCGTCGACCGTACGCACGAACTGCTCGCAGGCCGCAGCATATTCATCGATCGAGGTGACGGGAGCGGGCGGCAAGCGAACGCCGCACACTTCAATGACCTCTTTGACGATAGGCTCGTTTTGATTAAGGCCCAATATCCGAAACGGAGCAGCAACAAAGAAGGGATTGCTCCATTGCTGATGAAGCAACCATCCAGAGGCAAACTGCGATGCGGGATTTCGCAGGACGACTGCGTGCATCACCTCAGGAAACGCGTCCTTTAACCATGGCAACCGGCCAAGGGATCGACAAAATTTGAAGACAGGTATCTTCCCCTGCTTCCTTGTCTGGTCGTGGAGGCTCTTCAGGTACGCCTGCAATGTTGAGAAGGCAGCATCCGCCACGGGTCCGAATCGATCCGCACTAAAACTTTTTCGATAGCCCGCCACACCATGTAAGTCGTCTCGAATGAACGGCCTATATTCGGTGAAGTAAGGCGCTGTAAGTTTCGGATGACCCGAAGTCCAGGTCGGCTCCAAGGCGGGTATGTCAGCGGCTCGCAGGTCGGCCAGTATGGGATGAAGCGGTTCATAGAACGCCGTCACGGTCTGCAAGGCCCGAAAGCGAGACCATACCCACGTTCCCGCGCTTCTCCAGCCGGCATGCAGAAAAATTCCACCCGCCTGTCCTTTCTCTCGCATGACAGTTTCCTGACTGCGGGGGGCTGCGGATGTCTGCTCCTTGTCATCGGTGATATGCGAAGCACTGTTTGATGGATGCATCATCAGCTTTCTCTACAGTCCGAAGGGAAGGGTGTGTTTTGCGCGATCAAAGGACTAAAGGCTTGCAATGAGAGCCACAGTGAAAGGCGATTGTGCGTCTGCGGATATCAGAGAGCGGATGGTGAATGACAGGTAGTGTAGTTCCACGCGTCGTGTTCCGCGTTACCACAAGGGTCGTGACGGTTACGATCCATTACCAGTGCAATTCGCTGAGGTATTGCGAAGCAACAGTTGATGCAGGTCGATCAGATTTTCACCGACTTGCTCGAATCCGAAGATAACTGAATGCAAGGAACGATACCGGTCGTAGCTTTCGCGTGCGGCCGAGCAGTCAAGTTCTTCCCGCAATGTTTCGTGCGCTTCATTGAGCGCTCGGCTGCATGCGTCAGGATCCGGTGCCGCATGACCTCCTCTTACATAGGCAGCCAGCCTCGAAAGATAAAGCGCCCCACACGTTTTGACGTTGTTGCCGACATCCATCATCACTTCTCGATCTCCCATCGTGAAATGGCTGCCATGGGCGGAACCGATTCGATCCAGAAGAACAAGGCCGTGCCAAAGGCGTTCAGTTGCCGAGAGAGCAGACGACAGCGTCAGGCCTGATTGAAAGTGGGCGCGTATGCGCGTGTCGATTGAAACGGATCGAGCCAGTTCAAGATGTCCAAGGAATCGCTCGTGTAGAGCGTCGAGCGCGGCACGGTCGTGTGGTTGATCGAATATGGAAATATGGTTGAGCAATTCACTGCAATCGTCGAGTGCCGCTGCAATGAAATTGAACACGCGTTGGCGGGCGAGCTGCGGCCATACCGACATCGACACCGCGATCCCGATGCCGGAACCGAGGATGATCGCCCCAGCACGACTGATCGCATCAGAAATGCCAGCAGACGGGGCAAGCGCGATCACAGCTGCCGCCACGACGCCGTAGCTTGTCGCGGGCCAGATAGCGGTCACACTGCAGGTCACAAGCGTGGTCAGCCCGAGTCGCAACATCGACTGCTCGCTGCCAGGAAAAACGTGTATTGCTGCCAGACCGACAGCGGTGCCGAATACCGCACCCGCCATTTGCCCAAGGCCATATCGCATGCTTCGGTCGAAATTCTTCTGCAGGGTAAAAAGGCTGGAGAAGATAGCCCATGTGGCATTCGAAGGATCAATGGCCGCGAGGACCGCGTAGCTCAGAAGGCTCGCGACAAGTGACTGCAAGGCTATGCGCAATGAATCGGAACGGCGCGCGTGCCAACCATCGGCAGCTCTTTTGATCAGATTCGCCGGTTGCAATCGGCCGAGATGTGGCATTGAATTTCCGTCAAACAATTTCCGCGGTGGACGCAAGGTTGGCCATTCCGAACCTTCGCGCAATCCCGCCGCGAAGTCCGACCGCCGCCGGATCCGCGCGGAAAAAATGGCGAACGGCCGAATATGGTTCAGCCGACCCGATCCGAGTACGGCATGCCACCCCTGCAATAGTCTGGTGCTCGCGGGTTACCGGGCAAAGAACAAACGCGGCGCGGCATATTGCAAGGGAACGCTGAAGAGCGGAAAAGGCATGCTCACAACGTGACGACGGCGTTGCCCGTCAGTCGACCGCTTTCGACAGCCTCGTGCGCCTCGACAATGTGCTCGAGGGAGAAACGCTCCGCCACGTTGTGATTGAGCGCGCCGGTTTTCAGATAACCATTCAGCGCACTCACAGTCTCGGCACGCGCTGCGGGCGAGAGCTCGTAGACGATAAAAAAACGTATTGCGGCGCCACTTTGAATCATTGGCAGGAAGTCGAACTGCACCTGCGGCTTGCCCGCCCCATAGATCGCGCCCATGCCGTCACGCGCCAGGGCCGCGGGGTACAGTGCGGCGTTCGCGGCGGCATCGACCTCCACGATTCTGTCCACGCCGCGTCCGTTCGTCAGCGCCTTCACACGCGCAACCACGTCCTCGTTGCGGTAGTTGATGACATCGTCGGCGCCGAGACCCTTCGCGATCTGTGCCTTTGCATCCGAACTCACGGTGGTGACGACCCGAGCCGCGCCCAGGAGCCGCGCAAACTGAATCGCATATGCGCCCACGGCGCCTGCGCCCCCTGTGACGAGCACAGTCTTGCCAAGCACGGTGCCGTCGATCGTGAGTGCGCGAAGCGCGGTGAGTGCAGGAATGCCAAGGCACGCGCCCTCATCGAACGAGGTATTGTCGGGCAGGTCCACCGCTTGTTCCGCTGGCAGCGCAATGTACTCTGCAGCCGTGCCCCCGGCACGCTTCCATTGACCATTCCAGAGCCAGACCCGCTCGCCGATACGGCTCTCCGGGACGCCCCTTCCCACGCTTGTGATGACGCCCGCGCCGTCGCTGTGCGGTGTGATGCGCGCCGCCATGGGCGGACGGCTGGAACGCCCTTTGACATCGGACGGATTGACGCCGGACGCCTTGACCTGCACGCAGACTTCGCCTTCTTGGGGAACGGGATTGTCGAGCTCGCCGACCGTAAGCACCTCACGCGCCGCGCCATTGCGCTCATACCATGCAGCTTTCATCTGAATTTCTCCTTGAATTTGCAGGCGGGATGGACTGCGTTACCCGTGTATAGCCGCATCACGCGCGCAAGACGATCCCGTAAGACGACCTTCCGGCAAAACCGCCTGCATGTTGATTCGCGACCGTGGTTCGATCGAATTCCGAGCATTTGCGCCATCGCCCGTAGAGCGTTCGACGTTGAATTCAGCAGGCCGGCTGCTTTCGTCAGGTCTTGTTGAATAGGCGCGTCACCGTCGAAAAAATGCATATATGAATTGCTTGGTCGGTGAGCTGGGAAAAGCGCCATAAACCTGAAAAACAGAAAGTTCATTAGGAAATATTGTACAGCCTGATGTTTTTTCTGGCAGCGTACAACGCGCAATTGCTGGATGAATCAGTGCATGCGCGTCCTTGTCAGTGACAACGCCATGCAGACTGACCGATGGACAAGTGGTGTTTATTTGGCATACCTAACCGGATCAATGCGGTTTACCGATCAAGACCAAGAATTGATCAATCAGGATTGGCGTCTTATGGCGTGTACGTAACGCTATCGCGGTTCGACAGAAATATGCGCAATACGTCCCGCATGCGGGCAACGGCGAGTGCACTTGTTGATAGCGAGGTGACGTTGCGCGCGCCGAGGTGAGGTTCAGCTCGAACGGCACAAAAACGATGCCGGTCGTCCCCGTGCTATGAAAAACGAGGTCATGCTGGAATGCAGGTGGACTATTTCGCCGGCTGGTTCCAGGTAAAAAAATCGACAAGGCTCTGAGGCGCGTCGGGACCAAGACACACCCTGAGTACGTCTTCCGCCTCCGCCGCCTCGGACGCGCTGCGGGGGAAGAGGTCCTGCTCATACAAGATGAGCGCGGCCTCAAGGTCATCGGGGTGGGCGGCGATAACCTTGCCGAGCTCAGCGCCGTCGAACATTGCAAGGTTGGCCCCCTCACCGGACGGGATCATCAGGTGCGCGGCGTCGCCGAGCAGTGTCACCCCCGGTATGCGGTCCCATCTGTGCTCGACTGGAAGCGCGTGAATGGGGCGGGGCAGAAGGTTTGTCTCACCGTCGGTGATGAGCGCTACGAGTTCCGGAGCCCACCCGTCGAACTCCCTGGCAACGCAAGCTCTGGCCGCTGCCGGGTTGGAGAAGTCGATGCTGTCAATCCAGTCCGCGGGCTTGTTCAACTGCGCGTACGTATGAAGCACGCCATTGGGCTCGCGATGCGCCAGTATGCCTTTGCCCGGCGCGAGCGCAAATAGCGCTCCGTTGCCAACCGCTTGGGCGCTTGCCGCGTGTCGAGTGTCGCCGTCGTAAAGATGTGTCTCGAAGAATGACGTGCCGACATACGCCGGTTCCGCCAAGGAGAGAAGGGGACGAACTCTCGACCAGGCTCCGTCGGCCCCCACGAGGAGGTCGGCCGTCACGGCGGAGGCGTCAGCGAAGGTCAACATGTGCCGGCCGCCACCAAGCGCAGACGCCGCTACGAGCTTGTGTCCCCACCGGATCGTGTCGGAAGGGATCGAGTCAAGCAGGATACGGCGTAGTTCCCCTCTAGGTACCTCGGGTCGACCGCCCGTACCGTCGTCGGGTTCGTCAAGCAGCAGGTTGCCGTCCTTGTCGAGTACGCGCGTTGCCTGGCCGCCAGCGTGAATGACCTTCAGGAACTGATCAAAGAGGCCCGCTGTTTTGAGCGCGACTTGCCCGTTGTGTTCGTGAATATCGAGCATGCCCCCCTGCGAGCGCGCGTTCGCCGAGGTTTCCGCTTCATAGATCGTCGCAGCAATGCCGTGAACATGGAGGACTCGGGCGAGTGTCAGCCCGCCCAGCCCCGCACCGATGATAGCGATTGAAGTATTCCTGATCGACGTGTTCATTGAGCCTTGATTGTCAGTTTCGCAGCCGCAAGACCGTGTCCCGGCTATTGCGACCGCTATGGAACGGTATTCCATTCATTTTGGAACGCCATTCCATCGGTGTCAACTTGGAACGTTATTCCATATCTGCCAAAATGGGGTATGCCCAAAAAAGTACCGAGCGTTAAACGACGTAAAGAGTCGCTCTCACGGGAGCGTGTCATCGAGGTGTCGATCGAACTACTGGACAGCAGTGGAGAAAGTGGGCTCACATTTCGCGCCCTGTCAGAGCGGCTCGTCACGGGTCCCGGCGCGATTTATTGGCACATCGACAGCAAGAGCGAGTTGCTGACCGCAGCCTGCGACGCCATTGTCGCTCGCACGATGAACGCGCCCACGGCCAGCGGAACACCGGAGGCGATCATTCGATCCCTTGCGCTCGGCCTGTATGACGCGATTGATACGCACCCTTGGGTAGGCTCGACGCTTACGCGTGCTCCGGGGCAGTTGCCCATAGTGCGCATTCTCGAGCGCATCGGCCAGCAGGTTTGCGCTCTTGGCGTGCCGGACGAGGAACAGTGGGCAACGGTGTCCGCGTTACTGAACTACATAATCGGTGTCGCTGGGCAGAACGCGGACAATACGCAATTCGCTCGAACGCATAACCTCGACAGAGCCAGTTTCCTGGAGACGGTTTCGACCGTCTGGTCTCAACTCGATCCGGTCGAATACCCGTTCGCACGTAGCGTTGCCAGCCAGTTGCCTTCTCACGACGACCGTGCCGACTTTATTGCCGGCATTGATCTGATCCTTCGCGGGGTCGCGGGCGCGGGCTAACGTTGATATGGAGCGCCGAGCGCCCGCAGCGGAAAGTCCACTGGGAACGGTTCTTGGATTGAAATGTTAAGCGTCCTGCGATGTCGAGGCCAAGTTCAGATGTCGGGGTTCAAACTTTTTAGAAATGTCGGGTTTTGACTTTATCAATCTCTCTTTAAAAAGCTCATTTCCCCACCGCGGCTGCCCGCAGTTCGGCGCTTCTTAGCATCATCGCGTTCATGTCGATTTGCTTGAGCTCGCGTTGCTTACGAGTGTTGTTGGCCCGCATCTTCGGTTTCACCGGTTCACCCTGATTGGTCCGCGACGGTGAACCCGAGATACGCCGGTTGTCGCGCTCCATCTGCACCTGGCGCGATAGCGCCAACACATGCTCAAGGCGCTTGTTGTCGACCTCGGCACCCTGGTCCATCGCCGATAGCCTGTCGTATTGACGATAGGCCAGCGCGCTGCCATGTGCCCGGATTTCGATACGCCCATCCGGGTATTCATAGACATCGATGTAGTGATGGGCGAGGGCACGCGTTTGCGGCGTGTCGTCAAGCATGTAGATGACCCGGT
>NZ_JBSIPA010000700.1:0-2264 GCF_053574605.1 Caballeronia sp. M23-90
TAGGGCGCCGCAAGGTGTGCTCGCCGGCAAGACGGTCGTGCTGACCGGTACGCTGCCTACGCTTTCGCGCGAGGACGCCAAGGAAATGCTCGAGGCTGCGGGCGCGAAGGTGGCAGGCTCGGTATCGAAGAAAACGGATTACGTGGTGGCTGGAGCGGAGGCGGGCAGCAAGCTCGTGAAGGCCGAGGAACTCGGCGTTCCGGTACTCGACGAAGATGGTATGCGCAAGCTTTTGGAGGGAGAAACACCATGATTCGCGAAATCCTCAAGATGGGCGATCCGCGTTTGTTGCGTATCGCCGAGCCGGTGGATCATTTCGATACGCCCGAACTGCACGCCCTGGTGGAGGACATGTTCGACACCATGCGTCATGCGAACGGCGCCGGGCTTGCGGCGCCGCAGATCGGCGTGGACCTGCAGGTGGTGATTTTCGGCTTCGCTCACAACGAGCGTTATCCGGACGCGCAACCGGTGCCGGAGACGGTGTTGATCAATCCGATCATCACGCCTGTGTCGCACGACATGGAAGAAGGGTGGGAAGGGTGTTTGTCGGTGCCCGGGTTGCGCGGCGCCGTGCAGCGGTATTCCATGATCCGCTATCAGGGTTTTGATCAGTACGGCACGGCTATCGAGCGGCTTGCCGAGGGCTTTCACGCGCGTGTCGTGCAGCACGAATGTGATCACCTGATCGGCAAGCTTTATCCGATGCGCGTGACGGACTTCTCGAAGTTCGGTTTCACCGAGGTGCTGTTCCCCGGGCTGGATCCGAAGAGCGACGACTGAAAGTCGTCACGGCAGCCCGTGGAATTGTTTTGAATCGACGGGCTGCCGACGGGTTTCAGGCAAAGCTCTTATTGCCCGAAGCCGTCTCCGGCTGACGAAACAGCTTGATATGTTCCGGATTTGCCGACGCCTGCAAACGCCCATCCGGCAAACGCGCAATGACGACTTCGCCAATGCCCGGGCTCATTACCACGACTTCGTCGCGCAACGCGAGCAGTGCGTCGAGGCGGCGTCGACCGCTGATGATTTCGAGGCCGGTTTTTGTTTCGCGAACAATGATCTCAACGGACATGGCAATTCTCCAGTGGCTTTTGCGAGGCTCACGCGCGGCGGAGCGGTAAATTGCACGTGTACCTGCCTAACGGTCATCAGTCATATTTTCTTTAACCAAAATATTGGCCAAAAAAAATCGATGTGATCAGCGGGTGCTGTTCACATCGATTTGTGCGGATTCCGTCGTTTTTTCGCGACGTTATCTATCAGATCAGAAGCTTTCGTCTGCGCCGAGGTAACGCCATTGTCCCGGCGGCAGCGCACCCAGGGTCACGTGGCCCATCCGGATTCGCTTCAGCCCAACCACTTCCAGGCCGACCAACTCGCACATCCGGCGAATCTGGCGCTTTTTGCCTTCGCGCAACACGAAGCGCAGCTGCTCGCCGTTTTGCCAACTGACCTGGGCGGTCTTGAGCGGCACGTCGTCAAGTGCGAGGCCGTGGCGCAGGAGCGCGAGGCTTTCCGGTGGAAAGTGCGATTCGATATCGAGTTCATGCTCGCCGAATTTCACGCGCACGAGATATTCCTTGTCGACATCCGAATGTCCGCCGATCAACTGCTTCGCCACGCGGCCATCCTGCGTGAGCACGAGCAGACCTGTCGAGTCGATATCCAGACGTCCCGCAGGCGCCAGCGTGCGCAGATGCGTGGGTGAAAAGCGGATGCCGGATTGGTCATCGGCCCAATGGTTCGAAGGGTTGACCAGCGTGACCGCCGGCTGATACCCGTCTTCCGCCTGACCCGAAACATAGCCGACCGGCTTGTGGATCAGGATCGTCACCTGTTGCATTTGTGCGGCATGCGCGGCCTGAGCGATCTCGATGTTCTGATCGGGACGGATCTTGGTGCCAAGCGTATCGATGACCACGCCGTCTACCAGCACCCAGCCTTTTTCGATCCACTCATCGGCTTCCCGGCGCGAACAGAGGCCGAGTTCCGACATCACTTTCGACAAACGCACGAGCCCGTCTTCACCTTCGCGCGCGATGCGGGCCGGTGAGGGCGGCGCGTCTGCATCGCGGGGTTTAGAGGGTTTGGCCGCTGGTTTGCGAGGGGGCTTGCGCTCGTCACCGAAGCGTTCCGGCGATGCCTCGCGTTTTGCGTAGGGACGATCGCCTGGCGGACGCTCGCGATCGAAGGAGGCCGGACGCGGGCTGCCTTCGCGCGCGTGGCTGCGCTCGCGGCGAGGTGCGCCGGAGCCACTGAAC
>NZ_JBSIPA010000701.1:0-2254 GCF_053574605.1 Caballeronia sp. M23-90
GCCGGCAAAGAGGCTCAAGACGCTGCTGGTGGTATCGGTGGTGCTCAATATTTTTCTGCTCGGCACGATCGGCGGCGGCACGTACCGGTGGATCGAAAAGCAGAAGGCCGATGCCATCGCGCAGCAGCGCGGCCTGCGTTTTGCCGCCGCGGAATTGCCGCAGGAACGCCGCGAGCAACTGCACGACGCGCTCAGGCAGACACGCCGTGACAGCCTGCCGCTCGTGTTGAGCGCGCGAGCGGGACGTATCGATGTCGTGCAGGCGCTGCAGGCGCCGCAATTCGACCGTGCGACGCTCGATGCCGCCCTCGCCCGCACGCGTGATGCCGACATTGCCGTGCGTTCGCGCGTGGAAGGCACGGTGGCGGATTTCGCCGCGACGCTCACCGCAGACGAACGGCTGAAACTCGTCGATGCGTTGCAGCGTCACGGGCCGCTGCATGTCGGTCCCGCACCGAAAAAATAACCGCCAGGAACGCGACGGATTCACGTTGCCTCCACGTTTAAGCAGCATGACAATTTTAAACGTGGGGAGCACATGACCGACGTCACACCCGCCGCGATCGCGATGAACCGCTTCGGACTCGGCGCCCGCGCAGGAGAAACTGCGCCCGCCGATCCGAAGCAATGGCTCGCCGCGCAGCTCACAGGCGCAACCTATCAGCCCGTGCCGCCCGCGCTTGAAAATCAGCCATCGAGCAGCGTACTCGCCGCGGAGTTTGCCGAACGTCAGGTTGCGATCCGTGCTGCCGGCTCCGACGATAAAAAAGGCGTGCGCAAGGCCTACAACGAGAAACTGCGCGATACGTATCGCGCGGCCGTGAACGCACGCTTCACCAGTGCGTTGCAGACGCAGGCGCCGTTTATCGAAAGGCTGGTGGCGTTCTGGGCGAATCACTTTGCGGTATCCGTGGAGAAACCGGCAGTCGGCATGCTCGCCGGATCATTCGAAACAGAGGCCATCCGTCCGCACGTGCTTGGCCGTTTCGAGGACATGCTGGTCGCAGCCGAACGTCATCCAGCCATGCAGATTTTCCTCGATCAGGCGCGCTCCGTCGGCCCGGATAGTCCTGCAGCAGAACGCGCCGCCGCGCGGCATCCGGAGAACAGGCCCGGGCTCAACGAAAATCTCGCTCGCGAGATCATGGAGTTGCATACGCTCGGCGTGCGCAGCGGCTACGCGCAGGAAGACGTCACGGAATTCGCGCGGGCGCTTACGGGGTGGAGTATCGGCGGGATGGGAGGGGGTCCGCGTCGTAACGACGCCGCGCCCGGCCAGTTCGTGTTTCGCGAACCGCAACACGAACCGGGTGCGCGCACGGTCATGGGTCGCCAGTACGATCAGCCCGGCGAGCAACAGGCGCTTGCCGTGCTGCATGACCTGGCGGCTTCGCCCGCAACGGCGCAGCATATCGCCGGCAAACTCGCACGGCATTTTGTCGCCGATAACCCGCCGCCATCGCTCGTCGAACGCCTCGCCGGTGTATTCAGCGCCACGAACGGTGACCTGCCGAGCGTGTATCAAGTGCTGATCGATTCGCCGGAAGCGTGGTCGCCCGTCGATGCCAAGTTCAAGACGCCGTGGGACTGGACCGTCTCGTCCATGCGAGGCCTGGGTCATGACGATATCGGCGCCTTGCAGATCGCGCCTTTGCTCACGCAGCTCGGCCAGCCGGTGTGGCGCCCGGGCTCCCCTGCCGGCTACGACGATATCGCCGCGAGCTGGGCCGCCCCCGATGCGCTCGTGCGCCGCGTAGAAATGGCCCAGCGCTTCGCCGCGCGTGTGGGCGATACGCTCGATGCCCGTACACTCGGCAATCAGTTGCTTGCCGGATCGCTCAGCGATGCTACGGCATCCGAACTATCCCGCGCCGAAAGCGCGCCGACCGCGCTTGCACTCCTGCTGGTTTCCCCCGATTTTCAAAGGAGATGACGCCATGATCTCGCGTCGAAATTTCTTGTGGTGCGCAGGTGCCGGCGTTGGCTCGATGCTGGTCGGATCGCGCATGGCGTTTGCATCGGTGGAATCGGACCGGCGTTTTGTGTTCGTGATCCAGCGCGGCGCCGCCGATGGACTCAACATCGTCGTGCCCTATGCCGATCCTGCTTACGCGAAGCTGCGCGGCGCGCTGGCAATCGATCCGTCGTCCGCGACGAAACTCGATGGCACGTTCGCGCTGCATCCATCGCTGGTCGAAACCGCGAAGATGTACGCCGCGCAACAGGCGTTGTTCGTGCACGCGGTGGCATCGCA
>NZ_JBSIPA010000702.1:0-2247 GCF_053574605.1 Caballeronia sp. M23-90
CATGCCAACCCTAATAGCAAAATAACCGCATCGCGTTCCGGGTGACGGCTGGTGGCGTCAGTGACTCGAAGAAGATGCCGGATTTGGCTGGGGGATAAGACTTCGGCGCGTTTGATGTGCTGGCGCAATGCCGAGCACGGCGAGCCGCGAACGGTGGCGGAGTTGAAGGGACATCGGCTGATCGGATTTACCGCGCCCGAGAGCCTGAACGACTGGCCTTTGCTCAGTGACGCCGTCCGCTTCAGGATCGTGCCGGACATTGCGGCGTCGAGCGGGGAAACCATGCGCCAGCTTGCTCTCGCCGACGGCGGTATCGTATGTCTCGCGTCCTACATGACCCACGCCGATGTCGCGGGCGGGCGCCTTCGGACCGTCATGGACAGCGCGTGGCTCGACGTCAGGCAACCGGTCAGCGCGGTGTTTTACCAGAGCGCGTCGATGGCCGGACGCGCCAAGGCCTTCCTCGATTTTCTTGCGGGACGGTTGGTGCTGTGAGCCGGTGGTCGTATGCTGCCGTCTGACCTTTCTTGATATTTGAGTCTATTCATGCCTATCGAACGAATCAACGCACCGGGCCTTCCGGTTCCCGCCGGCCATTACAGCCATGCCACGCGCGCCGGCAATCTCATCTGCGTTTCCGGCCAGTTGCCGATGCGCCCCGACGGCACGCATACCGGCGACTTGCCGTTCGAAGAGCAGGCGCGGCAAACGCTCGAAAACGTCAGCACGGTGCTGGCCGCGGCCGGCGCGGGTCTGCAGGATGTGATCGAGGTGACTGTCTATCTGGTCGGCGTGGATCACTGGAAGGCGTTCAACGAGATCTACGCGAGCCACTTCGGCGAGTGGAAACCGGCTCGGGCAGTGGTGCCGGTCGGCGCGCTGCATTATGGATATCTGATCGAGATCGCGGCGCGCGCCTGGGTTGAATAGCCGGCAGTGAGTTGGCGCCGCGCGGTATCGCTTTTATCATGGCCGGGTTGTATCAATCACGCGGGTCCATCGAGGGTGACGTCATGATCCAACTCGTGTTGCTGCTGCTGGGCGTCGACTACTTGCGCCGCCGATGGATCACGCTGGCAGTGGCCGGCGGCATCTGGCTCGTGATCGGCGTGCTCGTTTTCATCGATGCCCTCGATGGCGTCCTCTACTTTCCCATTCACTTTTTCGCGTGGCTGTTGCTGATCGAGGGCATCGCAACGCTTGCCGCGGCGGTTACGGGCGTTGGCGGCCAGCGAACACTGCGTTACGTGAAGGGTGCGGCTTTCGTGCTGGCGGCGCTGCTGATCATGGCGGGTCATCATCACGGCAACTTCGTATTGTCGATGATCTTCGGCACCTTGTTTCTCGCCGATGGCCTGCTGCAATCCGTCTCGGCAGTCGTTGTCCGTTACAGCCGATGGAGGATGGTGCTGGCGCTGGCGATCATCGAAATCCTGCTTGCTGTCTTCTTTTTCCAGCCGTATCCGACGCATTACGTGGGCACGGCACCTTATGCGATCGGGCTTGGACTTGCGTTCGGCGGCTGGAACATGCTGCTGATCGCGTTTCGCGTGCGTCGCATGGAAAGCCTGCCCCCCGAAACCAAAAAGACGCTGGCCCTGTCCGATGACGTCATTACCGATCCTGCCATGGCCGACAAATCGGCAGCCGCGAAAGCCGTGGCGAGTGCGAGTGCCACCGAAGCCGATGCCCCGTTCGAATGGGATGGCCCGCCCGCCGCCGATGAAAAAGCCCTTACCGTGCACGTCTGGACGCCGGTCGGCTCTGCACGGGCGCAGGCAAACCGGCGGCTGATCGTGGACCGCTACATTGCCGCCGTCGATGCCAACGGCGTCATTTCCACCGGCCACGCGGCGCTGGAATCACCGGAAGGCATTTATATCAGCCTGTATCCGGGGGTCGAGATCGATCGCTCGCCCGACGAGTTTGGCCGCATCCTCCGTGCGACGCGCGAGAACAACGTGCCTGGCGTGTTCCAGCCGGACTACCCGACGGAGTCGACCGCTTGGTGCGAATCCACGACACGCGTGCGTATCCGGAACTATCGACCGGAGCGGCTGAACGCGTTCTGGGAGAAATATCGGGAGGACCCGACTTACAACCTGACTTACCGCAATTGTTCCAGTCCTGTCTCCAATGCGCTGGAGGCCGCGCTGGAAGGGACGGTAGGAACCTTTCATGGCCGCGACACCGGCTGGCGTTCGTTCCTGCGCCTGCTGGTCACGCCCGAACTCTGGGTCGCGGCGA
>NZ_JBSIPA010000703.1:0-2230 GCF_053574605.1 Caballeronia sp. M23-90
TGCCGGTCACTCGCCGCGAGCAAGCCGCCGAGCGCCATCAGGAGGCAGCCCGCCCAGATCCAGTCCACGAACGGTTTGACCTGTACGCGTAACGTCCACGCAGTCGGGCTGTCGGCGGCGGCATCGCCGAGTGCGACATAGAGATCGCGCAAGGGCGCACGGTCGACGGCGGCTTCGGTCATGGTCGTCTTCTGGATCACGAAGAAGCGTTTCTCCGGATGCATGACAGCGACGACCGCTCCATCCCGGCTCACCACGACCGTGGCCCGCAACGCACGATAGTTCGGACCATTGACCGCCTTGGTGCCATCGAAGCGAAACGTATAACCGCCGGCGCTGATCGACTGGCCAACATCGAGTCGGCCATCGCCGGCGCTTTCATAAGCTTTGACGAGCGTCACGCCCGCGATAAAAACGCCCACGCCCAGATGCGCGGCGAGCATGCCGTAAAAGCCGCGCGGCATGCGGATGAACCGCATGAAAAACGCTCCGCGCTGTTCAGCGATGCCCACGACAAGCGCGGTCAGCGTCGCTGTTGCGCACCACACGGCAAGCCCGATTCCCAATGCGACCAGCGGTCTCCACCCGCCGGTGAGCAACGGCACCGCCACCGCTGACGCCACGCTCACCAGTGCCGCCCAGCAAAGCCGGACGGCGATATGCGGCAGGCGTGCGGATTTCCATCGAGCGATGGGGCCGATGCCCATCAGGAAAACGGCGGGCGTCATGAGGGGCACGAAAACGGCGTCGAAATACGGCGCACCGACGGATATCTTGCCGAGCCCGAGCACATCGAGCGCAAGCGGATACAACGTGCCTAGCAGCACGGAAGCGGCCGCCACCATCAGCACGACATTGTTCGACAACAGCAAGGACTCCCGCGATACCAGCGCGAAGCCCGCGCCCAAACCGATCTTCGGCGCGCGCCACGCGAACAGCAGCAACGCGCCGCCGGTCACTATCGAGAGGAACACGAGAATGAAGAGTCCGCGCGTGGGATCGGTCGCGAAGGCGTGGACCGATGTAATCACGCCCGAACGCACGAGGAACGTGCCGAGCAAACTCAGCGAAAACGCGCAGATGGCGAGCAGCACGGTCCATGCGCGAAAGCTGCCGCGTTTGTCGGTGACGGCGAGCGAGTGCATCAGCGCCGTGCCTGCGAGCCACGGCATGAACGACGCGTTCTCCACGGGGTCCCAGAACCACCAGCCGCCCCAGCCGAGTTCGTAATACGCCCAGGCGCTGCCGAGCATGATGCCGAGCGTGAGGAAGGTCCACGCGGCAGTGGTCCACGGGCGAGACCAGCGCGCCCAGGTGGCATCGAGTTCGCCTGACAGCAAGGCCGATACGGCGAACGAAAACGCTACCGCGAAACCTACGTAGCCCATGTACAGGATCGGCGGATGCGAGACCATGCCGGGGTCTTGCAACAACGGGTTAAGGTCGCGGCCGTCCATGGCGGGGGGCAAAAGACGGATGAACGGATTCGATGTCCACAGCATGAACGCCACGAACCCTGCGTTGATCCAGCTCATGACGCCGAGCACGCGCGCAACCATCGGCACGGGAAGCTGTCTGCTGAAGATGGAGACAGCGGTCATCCAGAACGTCAACAGCAACGTCCAGAGCAGCAACGAGCCTTCATGTCCGCCCCAGACGGCGGCGAAACGATACGCGAGCGGCAGCATGGAGTTGGAATTCGACGCGACATACGCGACCGAAAAATCATCGTTGACAAACGATACCGCCAGGCACGCGAACGCCATCGCGACGAATGCACTCTGTCCCCGTGCCAGCGGCCACGCGCTGCGCATCCAGCCGGGAATGCCGCGCGCCGCGCCGATCAGCGGCAGCACGCCGCACGTCATCGCGAGCAGCAGTGCGACGATCAGCGCGAACTGGCCGAGTTCGGGGATCATCGAAGGGCTCCTGTCTTGTCCGATATCTTCATGGCAGGGCGGGCGCGCCTGACGGCCTCGACGGCTTCGGGCGGCATGTAGTTTTCATCGTGCTTGGCGAGGATCTGGTCCGCCACGAACACACCCTCCGGCGACAAACGCCCTTGCGCGACCACGCCTTTGCCCTCACGAAACAGGTCAGGCAGCACGCCGCGATACTCGACGGGAATCTCGCGGGCGGTATCGGTGATCGTGAAACGCACGTTCAGACCGCTCGCATCGCGCTCGACCGACCCGTGCTCGACAAGACCGCCCACGCGCAGCCGCGCCGA
>NZ_JBSIPA010000704.1:0-2230 GCF_053574605.1 Caballeronia sp. M23-90
CGAACCTACCGACGACCTCTCGACCGTCCACTGGATTTGAAGTCCAGGCGCCACACCGGTGACGAAACGCTTCCTCGCTCTCGTGTAGTGAGGTTGACTAACAGGATGCTTTTGGTATCACAAGCGGATAATTGCAGGGATACGGGCTTTTTTCTATCTCGGAAATTTTGCTTGCCTTTTCAATTTGGAGATATAATAAATACCACTTGTGTCTCATTAGTGTATATCATGCCCTTTCCAGGGCTGGTACCTGAACTGAATTTATGATATGAAACATATCCACGTTTTTCAATGCATGCCGATGTCCCGGGGCAAAAAGCGAAAATGCTTTTTGGGTTCGAGATCATAACTCGACTTTCGGAGTTTATTTTGCTTTCAAAATTAGAACAAACATCCTGAAATAACTAATTTTTTACTTGAAGAGATCCTTGTTTTTTAGTATTTCTCTTGTTTCCACGCAATAGAATACAAAAAACAAGGATCTCAAATGCAAGATACGATTAAACCTATCGATTTGCAAGTTGTAAAGAATGAATGCGCCAACCGTATTGACTCTTTTTTTAAAAGATTCCGTATCGCGAGTGTTGCCAGCAACTCTCAAATAAAAAAATCAAAAGGACATTCAGCTGTATCCATTCTTCAAAGCATTTTTATACTTCCGTTCATTGGAAAAAATATCTACAGGAATATCGTCATCAACCCCGAACGTAAAATCAGTAAAGATGCAATATATGATTTTCTTCGTTCAAGTCGTTTTAGCTGGAGAAGATTCCTTTTGGCTTTAGGCTTTCAATCATATGAAATGATTGATGAACTGACAAATAAAGATCGTGATCCTGTGCTTATCTTTGATGATTCAACGATATCACGTCCGCGGTCAAAAAATGTCGAACTCTTGGCCAAAGTTTTTGATCACACAACAGGGAGGTATCTTAGAGGCTTCAGAATGCTCACCATGGCTTGGTCTGACGGGTCGACACTGTTACCGCTTGATTTTGCACTACTTTCATCGAGAAAAAAGAAACATCGATATCAAGAAGCTGCTAAAAATTTGGATAAGAGAACGTGTGGTGCCAGACGACGACAGGAGTCCATGACCAAAGCTACAGATTTGATTACCCCCATGATTGAGAGGGCACTACATGCCGGAATCAATGCCAAATATGTTCTCATGGATAGTTGGTTCGGAGTACCTTCCTTGATTGCCAAGGCGCGCGAGCACTTGCATGTCATCTGTATGGTCAAACGAACTCCGAAAATTCATTACATCTTCGAGGGCCAAGAACTCAACGCCATCCAAATTTACCGTAAAATCCGAAAACGCAGAGGAAGAGCAAAAATTCTCGCAAATGCACAAGTTCAGATCAAAGATGGCGGCATGGCCAAATTGGTCTTCGTCCGCAACCGAAGCAAAAGAGACTGGCTTGCATTGCTGTGTACGGATGAAAATCTTCCAGATGATGAAATAGTTCGTATCTATGGTCGACGTTGGGATATCGAAGTCTTTTTTCGGACAGCCAAACAACATCTTGAACTGGAAAAAGGATGCCAGAGCAGAGATTTCGATGCGCTTATAGCACATACCAGCATTGTTATGACCAGGTATATCTTTCTCTGTATAGAAAAACGTCGGGCAGAAGATCCCAGAACGCTGGGAATTTTATTTCACCACTTCTGCCAAGAGGCTGCAGATTGTACGTTGATTGAGGCGCTCGGAAAAATTCTCGGTGTGGTCGTAAAAAATCTTCATAAAATCGAAAACTTACCGGCAAATGTCCTTGGAAGCATTTTGGAACTAGTCCAAAAAAATATGGATAGTTTCGTTGGTGAAAAAGGACTTCTTGTCAATAAAAACAAACTATTAACGACTAATCGCTAACCCCGAAAGTCGAGACCAACAATATGTCCTGGCAACCGCAACCCATAAACGAGGAGAAACCGTTTTGAAAAAATCCCGCATGCGTCTGTTACTCGCCAGACTGTTCGTGTCTCTTGCCCTCTTTTGGACCGGCATCTCCCTGGCAGCCGATGTCCAGCCGTTAAGCGACAAAGAACGCCAGGAATACGCACTACTGAGTCCTTTTGAATTCAAAAACGAACTCGGTGATGCAGCCAAGGTCTCTGGCAAGCCAGTATACAATGCCGGAAGGGGCAATCCGAACTTCATCAATACCAGGGTGCGCTACGCATTCAGCATGCTGCACCGCTTTGCACTGGACCAGTCTCTGGC
>NZ_JBSIPA010000705.1:0-2166 GCF_053574605.1 Caballeronia sp. M23-90
TTCACCGGCAAGTCCGCGCCGGTGATGCTGCCGGCTTGCACGGTCTGCGCGGATGCGCCGGACGCGAAGGTCATCGATAAAACGGATACGGCGGCGCAGAAGGCGAAGAATCTCATCAATGCTCCTTGTTGTACGTTGCGAGCGGCCGATGATATCGGTGCAACCGCGCGCTGGATATTGGCGATGCCCCGGCCTCGGACCACATGGAAGGTGGCGGAAATCCCGCCGCCGCGTCCGGTAGAATGCCCTTTTGCCTAACGCTAAAGCCTGAGCCACGTGCCTTCCACACTTCTCAACGATACCTTCCTGCGCGCGCTGCAGCGCCAGCCGACCGACTACACGCCGATCTGGCTGATGCGTCAGGCGGGCCGCTACTTGCCTGAGTACAACGCCACGCGTTCGCGCGCCGGCAGTTTCCTCGGCCTCGCGACCAATCCGGATTACGCCACGGAAGTCACGCTGCAGCCGCTCGAACGTTTTCCGCTCGACGCCGCCATCCTGTTCTCCGACATCCTGACCATCCCCGACGCAATGGGCCTTGGCCTGAATTTCGTGCAGGGCGAAGGTCCCCGGTTTGAGCGCACGGTGCGCACCGAGGAGGACGTGGCGAAGCTGGCGGTGCCGGATATCGATGCCACGTTGCGTTACGTGACCGACGCGGTATCGCAGATTCGCCGCGCACTCACCGACGCACAAGGGCGCCAGAAAGTGCCGCTGATCGGCTTTTCGGGCAGCCCGTGGACGCTCGCCTGCTACATGGTGGAAGGCGGCGGCTCGCCCGATCATCACAGGGTCAAGGCGATGGCCTATTCGCGGCCGGACCTGATGCATCGCATTCTCGATATCAACGCGCAGTCCGTGACGGCATACCTGAACGCGCAGATCGAAGCGGGCGCGCAAGCCGTGATGATCTTCGACACGTGGGGCGGTGCGCTCGCCGATGGCGCGTATCAGCGCTTTTCGCTCGATTACATCGCGAAGGTCGTTGCGGGACTCAAGCGCGAACACGATGGCGTCAAGGTGCCGGTCATCACGTTCACGAAGGGCGGCGGCTTGTGGCTGGAACAGATTGCATCGATCGGCGTGGACGCAGTGGGTCTCGACTGGACGGTGAACCTCGGCCAGGCGCGCGAGAAGGTGGGTGACAAGGTCGCGCTGCAAGGAAATATCGACCCGACGGTGCTGTTTGCATCGCCGGCGGTGATCCGCACGGAAGCGCGTGCGGTGCTCGACAGTTTCGGCAACCATCCGGGGCATGTGTTCAACCTGGGCCACGGAATCTCGCAATTCACACTGCCGGAAAACGTCGCGGAGCTGGTTGATGAAGTGCATCGGCACAGTCGCGCGATTCGCTCAAAGAGCTGACATTTGATCAAAAAAGATTGCTGCGCTGCGTCACGAAAAGCTTACGCAAGACGATTCGCGGGGCAGCAAGAGTGGCTCGAAATGCCCGTGGTTTGGCCGTTCGCCTAATGTCAAGAGTTGACTTATGCACATTTTGTACGCTGCGGCGCGCAATCCTCAATGCATACCAAAAGGGCTTCGCGAGGTTGTGAATTGTCATCTCAAATGCATGATTAATAAGAGAAATTCAGACTACTCCCGCTATGTGGGGTACCGAACACAAGCAGCGAGATCGCGGTTTTTTGCCCGTGTCAACCAAAGTTCTCAACAAAGTTATCCACAGCCCTGTGGAAAGCGACGAAATCTCAAAAATAATCCACGGCTTAGCGGCGATTGTGATGTTTCACTTTAACTTCGTAACGCTCAGCCTGATGTTCAGGTGGAAGCACTGCGGCGCTGTGGTCCGCGGGCGGTGCGGCAATTGAGCGTCTTCGTTCGCGTCGCGCTGGACCACCCACTGGCGACACTTTTCGACTATCGATACAACCTCGCGCCCACGCCACTTCCCGGCATGCTGGTGCAGATTCCGTTCGGGCGTCGTGATGCGGTCGGCATGATTTGCGAAGTCACGGACCATAGCGATGTTCCGGCTGACAAGTTGCGCGATGTGGTCGCCATTTGCAGCGCGCTTGCGCCGCTTGCACAGGAATGGCGGGCGTTGACGCTGTTCGCCGCTGATTATTATCAGCGCGGATTGGGCGAGGTCGCCTTGCGCGCGCAAAACCTGCGGCAGCGCGGGCAAGAGGTCGGGAGAGCGTCGGG
>NZ_JBSIPA010000706.1:0-2220 GCF_053574605.1 Caballeronia sp. M23-90
ACCTTTCGCCGGTACCAGTCGTCCACCCGATCATCAGCCAAATAAGTGTCAGCTCGGATATACGGAATTAGGTCATATAGGGTAACTGCTTCAACGGGCGTCACTCCATATCCTATTGACGTGACCGACGCATCCCCTAGCCCTTCGAACAAACTGGTTGTATGAATCGCGTCCGCGGCAAGCGATTGAAAAAAAGCAGCCTTAACACGCTCTGCGGCAAGCCGGCGTCCGATGTTGGCAGGATGCAATTCGGCCGTGTCCTGCATTCCACCCCAAAGCAGGATATTTTCGCGTGGAACTAAGCTCGAAAAATGTTCGACTAGATAGCTTACGGTGTTAGGGAAAGACCGGTTCAGCGCAATACGCACATGATGACCTCTGGCCTCACGGAGCATTGCGTCGGCGAGGGCGAAAGAATATCGCCCTATGCCACGGTCTCGGCTACCGGATGTCTGACAGGCTTGTAAATCAATAATTAACTTCATAACGGTAAGCCACTCCCATTAGCGTCGGAAGAACACACGGAAAATGCGCAAAGCAACGGGACGGAAAGTCATATAAATTCTGCGAAGAACGTAACTCCTCACCAACAGGCCTCGTCCGCACATCCGAACAGACCGGATCGGTTTTGTGATTCGCCACGACGTGCTTCGGTGAATTGCCTGGATGTTCGCCTCGATTGATGCCCCCCGTGCCCGCATCCGAACGGCTTCCGCGTGTGCTCGCTCAAGGTTCATTTTCGACTGGTGTAGTTCATTATGTAAGTTAGCGGCGTCAGCATGTAAGCGTGCAAGTTCAGCGGTTTTATGGTTAAGTTCAGCGGTTCTATGGTTAAGTTCCGCAGATCTATGTTCGAGCTCAGCGCGCTTTTCTGCAACTCGAAGGGTGAGGCGTTGATTGTCGTCAACCAGGGAACGACGCATTCGCTCGAGTTTAACGATCCGTTCATCCGCCACGCCGAGCTGGTCTTTTGTCATACCGAGTTGCCCAACCGTTTCAGCCAGTCGTTCCGCAGTAACTTGAAGCTGCGTGCTGACCTCGCCCAACTCCTTGGTCGCAGCATTCCGCTCTTTCGAGGTTTTCTCTAGTTCCTCCGCAACCATCGCTAGCTTGGCTTCGTCATCCTTGCCTTTTTTCTCGTCGGCGGTCAGATAGCGATCAAATACATTTGGAGGTGCGATGAACGAGTTTTTGAGGTAACCCCGTTCTTGAGGCACGAAGTATTTATTAAGTCCGTCGAAATAAACGTATTCGTACGCCGCTGCAATAAGCACGTCTTCCCAAGCAGGATCAGCAAGTTCGTCCGACATCGGAATAGTCGCCTCTACAACCACAACCCACGGACGCCATTTTTGAAGGTCGATGCTAAGCAACACGTCCTTTTCAGCTCCCTCGACGTCAATTTTCAGGAAGTGGATCTTGGTGACCCCTTCCTCCGCCAAAATTGCATCTAGTCGGCGCACAGGCGCTGTTGTCTTTTTGACCTTGAATCCTGCTTCCCGATGCATTGCTGCTTGCTGTTCATCGATCGTAGAGAGGCCCGTGTCCTCAATCTCATAAAAGTCGATCGTTTCCTCGCCAGTGCCCGCGACTGCCCGAATGTTCGTGTCTTTTGGCCTCGCTTCAGCCAGCTTTTGGTACCAAAACTGAACCGGTTCAATATTGATCCCCGTCCATCCGGCCTCGTAGAACGCCTTAGTTACAGAAAATACGTCTGGGTCCTGGGCGCCTACGTCGACGTAGAAACCAATTGAAACATCGGCGAGCGCTCTCCTTAGAAGGACATCTTCCCGGTTTTGCGCATAAGATACAAAAGGCATAAGGTCCTCTTAGTGTGTGTGGTTGCTAAGATTGAACCACATCGGAAATTGGAGCTTTGAGAAGATCATTCGAGCGCGTTGTCCTTTTGTTAAAAACGGATGGATGCTCTTCCTGTCTAAGGATTTTCCGCGCGCCGACGATGAAAAAACTCGAAGGATCATCACCCTAGACTTTCGTTCTTAACTTTTCCGCCAACGATACATTCTAAAAAACCGCCCCACGCGCTTGGGCGCGACCCTCATGAATAGAAACTTCAGGGGCGTACACTTGATGCGCGCAGAGACAGTGGCCGTATGCTTCTTGGAGGTCTCGACCCCGTCAAAAAACCTGGCCCAGGGGAAGCTGCGGACTCATCTGTGGCGGCGTCTTCGGACGACCCCGTTTAGGAAATTGATTTAT
>NZ_JBSIPA010000707.1:0-2215 GCF_053574605.1 Caballeronia sp. M23-90
GGCGCGTCACGCCACCGGTCGCAAGGCCGCCGAACTGCGCAAACTGGGCGAGCAGGCTCGCCAGCTTGCCGGTCTCGGATGCATCAGGGATGGATGAGTTCGATGTCATGCTCAGCAAATATGTCCTTGAATGGAGCGGGTGGCGCGCGGTCGCAGACCACCGTTACTTTTTCCGTGATCGGAAAAGTGTTGAGGTACGCTTCGCGTCCGAATTTGTCGATGTCGGCGAGGATCACCGACAAGCGCGTCTGCAACTTCAGCACACCGCGCAGGTTTGATTCGTGTTCTTCATAATCCATCCAGCCATGTTTCAGGTCGCAGGCAGCGATTCCCATGAACGCGGCATCGTAGAAAAAACGTCGCGCGTAAGACAGCGTCTCGTAGCCGACCAGCGCGTTGTCCTTGCCGCGCAGCATGCCCGGCGTCAAGTTCACGCGGGTGACGCTCGTGCCGAGCAGCAGTGCAATATCGATGGAGTTCGTCGTCACCGTCACGTTGCGTCCGATCAGCCGTCGGGCAAATGCAACGGTGGTCGTTCCTGAATCGATGAACAGCGACATGCCGTCCTCCACCAGCGGCACCGCCAGTTCCGCAACACGCGCCTTGCCGCGCACGTTGACCTTGCCCCGCTCCGTGACGGGACGTTCGACATCCAGCCGCGGCGGGACGGCGCCGCCGTAGATGCGCCGCAACATGCCGCTTTGCTCGAGCTCCTTGAGGTCGCGGCGGATGGTTTCCTCCGACACGCTCAAGAGCTTGGCAAGGGGCGTCACCGAGACGCGCCCGTTGTCGCGAAGCCGGGTCAAAATCTCCTGATATCTATGCTCGGACATGAATTGTTCTGTTCTTGCTCTTCTACGATGGCAGCCGTCCTCAATCCTGAAGGACGGGCGTTCGCCGATGACCTCCGGCAGTTTCGTAATCGTATGCCATCGCGAGCAGCGCCGGCTCGCTCCATCGGCGGCCGACGAAAATCAGGTTGAACGGCGAGCCCGATTCGTAATATCCGGCCGGCAACGTGACGCCCGGCAAGCCTGCGATATTGATCTCGCACACCGTCGTTTCGTGCAGCGTTTCGGTGCCCTCCCGCGGCGGCAACGGGTCGCGCAATTGCGGGAACACGAGACCGTCGAGCGCATGCTTCGTCATGACGTCTTCGAAGATCGACAGATAGGTTTCGCGCAGCGCATAGAACGCGCCGATCACCGGCGGCGCTGCTGCGTCTTGCAGGTTCGCTTCCATGTCGGGCAGCGTCGACATGTAGGTCAGCACGCCCCCGGGCCCGAACGGATCTTCCGCGCGGGTCGCATGGACGAAATCCGTCCATGTCTTGATCGTGTTGCCGGGACCGAGACGCTCGAGATACTTCTGCATGTCGTACGGAAGGCTTTCCATGCCGCGTGCATCGAAGTGATCCGATCCCGGCGCAGGCTTGCCGAGCGCTGCGAAACCGCTGCCGGCGAAAGGGTCTGCAACCAGGATCGCGCCGCGTGCTTCGAGCTCTTTCTGTGCGCGTTCATAAAGCGCAATCGTTTCTTCCGATAACGCCCGGTCACGCCAGCCCGGACCGTAAAGTCCCAGCCGCTTGCCCTTGAGCGCGTCGTCACGCAAGCCCGCCGCGTAACCACCCGGCGGCTTCATGCCGACACCGGCCACGGTCTTCAGGTCCTCTTCGGAAAAACCCGCGAGTGCGTCGAGCGTCAGCGCCGCGTCGCGCACGCAACGGGCGATAGGGCCGACCACGTCGCGCGTGCTGCCTGCAAGCGGCATCACGCCTGCGTTGGGAACGAGCGCGAAGGTTGGTTTGATACCGACCAGCGCCTGCGCCGATGCCGGGTTCTGGATCGAACCGCCCGTTTCCTCCGCGAGACCAAGAACGGCCATGCTCGCACCGACCGCCGTCGCCGTGCCTGCGCTGCTGCCTCCAGGCATGAACGATACATCGACCGCGTTGAGCGTGGGACCCGCCCAGCTATCGTTTGCATGCGAACCTGTGGCGCTGAGCACGGGTACGTTCGTCTTGCCGAGAATCACGCAACCCGCCGCACGCATGCGAGCCACGACCGGAGAGTCCGTGGACGGCATCAATGAGCTCGGCAACGTCGTAGGTGGTGGGGATGTCGCGGCGAAAATAAAATAGCAGCATGGCTAGCGTGACGGCGACCGCGACGATGTCTACGGGAATCATCACGCTCGCGTAGTGAGCAAAGCCTAT
>NZ_JBSIPA010000708.1:0-2214 GCF_053574605.1 Caballeronia sp. M23-90
TCTCCCGCAGCGGGCTTCCCTGCGGCTGGAGCCGCCGCTGCCGTGCTTGTGCCAGTACCGATAGTCAGGCCCTCGGCCTGCAAGCGCTCGACCGTCTTGCCGCCCATCCCCTTCACGCGTTTGGTGAGTTCGGCTGCATCCTTGAACGGACCGTGCGCCTCGCGTTCGTCGAGAATGGCTTTCGCCTTGGCCGGCCCGATACCTTTGATACCGCGCAGTGCATCGGAATTGGCTGCGTTGATATCGACGGCTGCAAACGCCGATGCCATGGATACAGCCAGAGTGAATGCCGCAACGAATTTCTTGATCATGTGAGTCTCCCTTGAAAACCGGTCCGCGCTGATCGCTGACCCGGAGACCCAGTGTAGAAAAACGGCAAGTGCTTTTATAGCTGACCGAATAGCCAACGCACGTAGCGATCAACGCCTTCCTGCACCGTCAGGAACGGCGCGTCGTAACCCGCCTCGCGCAACTTCGACTGGTCCGCCTGCGTGAAGCATTGATACTTGCCGCGCAGTGCGTCGGGGAACGGAATGTATTCGATCAGGCCACGCTGCACGAGCTCGGCGAGCGACAACGGCGGCTCGCCATTGATGGCGCGCAATGAATTCACGACCGTCGATGCAATGTCGTTGAACGGCTGAGCCCGCCCGGTGCCCAGATTGAAGATGCCCGACTTCTCCGGGTGATCGAAGAAATGCAGGTTCACCTTCGTCACGTCTTCCACGGAAACGAAATCGCGCGTCTGCTCGCCCGCACCATAACCGTTGTATTCGCCGAACAGCTTCACTTTCCCTTCGGCGCGAAACTGGTTGAAGTTGTGGAACGCCACGGACGCCATGCGTGCCTTGTGCGTTTCGCGCTGACCATAGACGTTGAAGTAGCGGAAGCCCGCTATCTGGCTTTTCGCGGTCGGGAGGACCTGGCGAATGATCTGGTCGAAAAGAAACTTCGAGTAGCCGTAAACGTTCAGCGGCTTTTCAAGTTCGCGCCTTTCCACGAACTTGCTCGATCCGCCATAAACCGCCGCCGAGGATGCATACAGGAACTGCACGCCATTTTCGAGGCACGTGTCCAGCACGTCGCGGCTGTAGCGGAAATTGTTTTCCATCATGTAGCGGCCGTCGGTCTCCATGGTGTCGGAGCACGCGCCTTCGTGGAAAACCGCTTTGACCTTGCCGAAATCGCCGCGTTTGAAGCGCGCGACAAACTCGGTCTTATCGAGATAATCATCGATCTCGCAGTCGACCAGATTCTTGAATTTGTCGGCGCGCGTGAGGTTATCGACCGCGATCACGCGTTGCTCGCCACGCTCGTTGAGCGCCTTGACGAGATTGCTGCCAATAAACCCGGCCGCGCCGGTAACGATGATTGTCATGGTGTTCTTAGCCGAAAGATCAGGCGAAAAGTTCGTTGTAGTCGACGGTCGCCGTACCCAGCTTTCCGACGACGATTCCCGCCGCCCGGTTCGCGTAAGCAATACAGTCAATCAGCGGCACGCCCGCGCCCAGCATGGTTGCAACGGTTGCAATGACCGTGTCTCCCGCACCCGAAACATCATACACTTCACGTGCATCGGCCTGCGTGTGGACCACCTGGTCGGCGGTGAAAAGCGTCATGCCTTCTTCCGAGCGCGTCAGCAGCAGAGCACTGATTTCCAGCGATTCACGCAGCGCCGTCACCCGTTGCAGCAGATCTTCCTCGGAGCTCCAGCGCCCGACCACTTCGCGCAATTCGGCGCGGTTTGGCGTGATCAGCGTGGCGCCGCGATAGCGGTCCCAATCGTCGCCCTTCGGATCGACCAATACCGGTTTGCCGGCGCGGCGGGCATCGGCGATCATTTGCGTGACGTGAGTCAGACCGCCCTTCGCGTAATCCGACATCAGGATCACGTCGTGTTGCGGCAAAAGCGTTTCGAAGCGCGCGAGACACGCGCTCAACACTTCGTGCGTGGGCGAGTTCTCGAAGTCCACACGCAGCAGTTGCTGCTGCCGCGACAACACCCGCAGCTTGATGGTCGTGAGCAATGCCGGATCGCGTTCCAGATGAGCCGTCACCCGGCTTTCGTCCAGCAACTGGACGATGCACTCGCCGGGCTCATCGTGACCGACCACGCACAACAGTCCTGCTTGCGCACCAAGCGCCGGTGCCGGTCGTTCACGTGCAGCGCAAGGAAGACCGGCTCGGGGGCGCGGCGAACGTCGCGCGCAACGA
>NZ_JBSIPA010000709.1:0-2207 GCF_053574605.1 Caballeronia sp. M23-90
TAAGGGTCGTCGGGCACGCACACGGGGAAACCGCGCGGCGCGGCGATGGAAGGCTGAACGTAGGGGCCGGAGCCGACATGCGTATGTCCGGACTCGGCTCGAGCGTCATCGTTGCCGCGGCAAGCCGTCGCTGACACGACGGAGGTTTCACGCTGAAACGTCGATTATCATGAGACGCCAACTCGCAAAAAAACGTGAAACCGTATTTCACGGCATGGGCGCTATTCTGCGACAAATTTCCCATTTATTCACTTTTCTTCGAAATCACCCTTGTTCTGAGGCTTGGTCCGCGGATAAAGGGCCGGTATAAAACGCGGGTTCAGCCGCTTCAACCCTTGCACGAAACGCATTCAAGCCATGACCGATTCCGCAGTCCAGCCCACGCCGCCTGTTCGCGCCTCGCAGGCTAGCGAAGCCAACATCCGCGAACTCGTTGAAGTTTTTTACCGGCGTGTAGATGAAGATCCGCTGCTCGGCCCGATCTTCGCGCGTGAGCTGGCAGGGCGCTGGGACGCTCATCTCGCGAAGATGACGACTTTCTGGTCGAGCCTCGTGCTCGGGACGAAGGACTATCGCGGCAACGTGCAGGAAGCGCACCGGCCACTTGGCGATATCGAACCGCGGCACTTTGCGCGCTGGATCACGCTATTTCTTGATACCGTCGAAAGCCGGTACGAACCGGCCGCCGCCGTCCAGTTCATGGAACCGGCGCTGCGCATTGCGCAAAGCCTGCAGTTGAGCAAGTTTGGCTGGGACTATCGCATTCCCGAGGCGCAGGCTGCGCTGCTGGCGTCGCTCAGGCGCTTGCGCAGAGGTGAGCGGGAAGCGGAAGCGGAAGCGGCGGAGCATCTGCCCGATCGCAGCGGCGCTACGCCGTTTCCCGTGAATGTGACGGGCACAGGCAGCGACATGTCCTGATCAGCGGGCCGCGGCGCCCCATCGCGCACGCGCGGCGTCGTCGGATTCGCGTGCATCGACCCATTTCTCGCCGTGCTCGGTCTTCTCTTTCTTCCAGAACGGCGCCTGCGTTTTCAGGTAATCCATCACGAACGCGCACGATTCGAACGCTTCCGCCCGATGCACCGCGGTCGTCGCGACCAGCACGATCTGATCGAGCGGCAGGAGCTTACCCACCCGATGCACGATCAACACATCCGACCCTGGCCAGCGCTCGCGCGCCTCGCCTGCAATCGCTTCGAGCGCCTTTTCGGTCATGCCGGGATAGTGTTCCAGTTCCATGGCCTGGACGGTATGGCCTTCGTTCAGATCACGAACCGTCCCGACAAAACATGCGACCGCGCCGACCTTGGGATTGTCGGCGCGTAGTGCGGCGACCTCGGCGCTGATATCGAAATCGGCTTCCTGCACGCGAATTCGGGTCATCTCAGCCGCCTGTGACCGGAGGGAAAAACGCGACCTCGCAGCCGTCCGTGATGCGCCGCGACGGGTCCGTCATCTCGTGGTTGCAAGCCATGCGCAGCGACCGCCCTTCCCCTAGCGTCTCGGCCCACACGCCGCCACGCGCGCGCAGCCAGGCACGGACATCGCCAACGTTGGCAACGCCGTCCGGCACTTCGACACTTTCATTTGCCACACCGAGCGCTTCACGCACGCTCGCAAAAAACCGCAACTCGATTTTCATGATTGCCTTCAACGCATCAGTTCTGAAAACGGGATAAAACGCACGATTTCGTCGGCCTGGATGGCGTGGTCCGGAGGGTTATCGATCAGTCCGTCACCCCATACCGTCGATGTCAGCACCGCCGAACTCTGGTTGCCGAACACGTCGAGACCGCCGGCGGCGTTCACACGGGCGCGCAGGAATTCGTTGCGGCGATCACCCTTTTTCTGCGTGAAATCCGCCCGCATGGAATACACGCGCGGTTCGACCGCGTCCACGCCCGCCAGTCGCAGGATAAACGGCCGCACGAACAGCAGGAACGTGCAGAAACTCGAAACCGGATTCCCCGGCAAGCCGATAAAAAACGCCTCGTCGTCCGCCCGGGAAGCCTCGCGCCTGACCGCGCCGAACGCGAGCGGTTTGCCGGGTTTCATCGCGATTTGCCACATGGAAATGCGCCCTTCGGCTTCCACGGCGGGCTTGACGTGATCTTCCTCTCCCACCGACACCCCCCCGCACGTGAGAATCAGGTCGTGATCGCGTGCCGCCCGCCGCAGTGTCTCGCGGGTCGCGTCGAGCCGGTCCA
>NZ_JBSIPA010000070.1:0-19900 GCF_053574605.1 Caballeronia sp. M23-90
TCACGGTGCACGTGGACGGCGTCGCCGGGCGGTCGTGCCTGATGCTTGCGGTCCAGGTGGAAGGGCGCCGCGTGGATACCGTCGAAGGTCTTGCGGCGGATCAGACACTGGGGGACTTGCAGCAAGCGTTCCAACGCCATCATGCGTTGCAGTGCGGCTTCTGCACGGCAGGAATCCTGATGTCGTGCGCGGACTTTCTCAAACGCGTGCCCGACCCCAGCGAAACCGAAGTACGCGAAATGCTCTCTGGCCATCTGTGCCGATGTACTGGCTATACGCCGATAGTCGCCGCCGTGCTCGACGTGGCGGCGCGAAGAAATGCGGGCAGGAAGGAGCCGGAACATGCTTGATCTCGGCCGAACCTTCTTGCAGAGTGTGGAGCGCAGTCCGAACACGCTCGCACTTGTGGATGGCGACAAACGCCTGACCTATGCGCAGTGGCACGAAGTCATTCTGCGTGTAGCCGGTGGCCTGCGCGAGGTGGGCATCGGGCGCGGCGACCGTTTGCTCGTCGTGCTGCAAAACCGATGGGAGATGGCGACGCTGCACTGGGCCTGCCAGTTCGCGGGCATCGTCATGACGCCGCTGAACTGGCGTGCAAAGCCGGAAGAACTGGATTATTGCGTGACAGATTCCGGCGCGAAAGCAATCGTATTCGAGCCTGTTTCCGCCGACGCCGTGCAGGGCAGCGCAGCAGCGCAGGAGATCCCGCGCATTGCACTGGACGAAGCGCGCGGCACGCTCTCCTTCGACACGCTCCTCAACGCGAACGCAGCGAACACTACGGCCGAAGCCTCCGCCGACGATGTCTCTCTGATCCTTTACACATCCGGCACGACCGGCAAGGCGAAGGGCGTGCCACGGCGCCATCGACACGAACGTGCCGCTGCGCTCGCACATGTTGCGCAAAACTTGTATCGATACAACGAACGCACGCTCGGCGTCATGCCGCTTTATCACACCATGGGCGTGCGTTCATTACTCGCCATGGCACTGGTCGACGGCTTGTTCGTCTGCGTGCGCCGCTGGAATGCGGCGCAGGCGCTTGCATCGATCAGTGAATTCGAACTCACGTGCCTGTACCTCGTGCCGACGCTCTATCACGATCTCCTGGCAGCGCCAGGTTTTGCGGACGCTACGACGAGATCGGTCACGAAGCTGGGTTTTGCAGGCGCTCCCATGAGCGACGGCTTGCTCAAACGTCTCTTCGCCGCATTCCAACCCGAGCTCTTCGTGAACCACTATGGATCATCCGAGGTGTACACGGTCAGCATCGATCAGGATGCCATGCGCAAGCCGGGCAGTGCCGGGCGCGCAGGCATCAATACGCGATTGCGAGTGGTCAAGCTCGACGCCTCCTCGCCAACGGACTTCGCGGCGGTCAACGAGGAAGGCCAGATCATCGCGGACCTGCTGGGCGACGAAGCGTTCGAAGGCTACTGGAACCGTCCGGACGCGAACGCGAAGTCCCTGCGCGACGGCTGGTACTTCACCGGCGACACTGGCTTCTTCGACAAGGACGGCGACCTCTTCGTGAGCGGCCGCGTTGACGACATGATCATCAGCGGGGGTGAAAACATCTCGCCGGTCGACATCGAATCGGTCCTGTCATTACATCCCGCAGTGGACGAAGTGGCGGTGGCCGGCGTGAAGGACGAACGCTGGGGCCAACGCGTGGTGGCCTTCATCAAGCGCCGCGATTACGTGAACGCCGAGATCCTCGACGGCTGGTGCCGCGAGTCCGACCTCGTGAATTTCAAGCGGCCGCGCGACTATGTTTTCGTCGATGACATTCCGAAATCTCCCGTCGGAAAAATCCTGCGCCGCAAGCTCTCGGCCGGTGAATACGAAGTCGACACTTCAATCAACCCGAAAGAAACAACGAAGGAGTAACCGATGACCGAACTGACCCATCGCGGCCAGACGCTGTTGCAGGACCTGGACGGCTTCTCGATCGAAGTCGATGAACAACGCGAGCGCGCCGACATCATCCTGCATCGTCCGCCGTTGAACGTCATTTCCATGCACGCACGCGACCAGTTGCGCGCGGCCTTCGAAGCACTCGATGAAGACGACCGCGTGCGCGTGATCGTCGTGCGCGCGAACGGTGAGCATTTCTCGAGCGGCGGCGACATCAAGGGCTTTCTCGAAGCATCGCCGGAACATGTGTCGAAACTTGCGTGGAACATCGCGGCGCCGGCGCGCTGCTCCAAGCCTGTTATCGCGGCGAATCGCGGGTTTTGTTTTGGTGTGGGCTTCGAGTTGTCGCTCGCGTGCGACTTCCGTATCGCGACGGACACCACGTTCTACGCGCTGCCGGAACAGAAACTCGGGCAGATTCCCGGCTCGGGCGGCTCGGCTCGGTTGCAGCAGATGGTGGGCGTTGGCAGGACCAAGGACATCGTGATGCGCTCGCGCCGCATTCCAGGCAAGCAGGCATACGAGTGGGGCATCGCCGTGGAGTGCGTGGCCGACGCGCAACTCGAAGCCACGACCGATGCGCTGGTCGATGAGCTACGCGCGTTTTCGCCGTTGGCACAGCGCACGGCAAAAAAGCTGCTCAACGATACGGAAGATGCGCCGCTCTCGATTGCCATCGAACTTGAAGGGCATTCTTACAGCCGGTTGCGTACATCGGATGACTTCCGTGAAGGCGTTGAGGCGTTTCATAGCAAACGCAAGCCGGTGTTTCGCGGCAGCTGACCTTTATCCATAACAAACAGGGGACTTGCATGGAGGCGTTCGACTACGTGATCGTGGGCGGCGGGTCGGCGGGATGCGTACTTGCGCATCGGCTATCGGCCGTGCCGTCGCTGCGTGTCGCGTTGATCGAAGCGGGCGCGGACACGCCCCCGGGCAACGTGCCCGCAGCGATCCTAGACAGCTATCCCATGCCTGTGTTTTGCGGTGATACCTACATCTGGCCTGGACTGAAAGCCCGGGCTACAAGGCAAGCTGCTGAACGTGTGTACGAGCAAGGCCGTGTCATGGGCGGCGGTTCGAGTATCAACGTGCAATCGGCTAATCGCGGCTTGCCGCGCGACTACGATGAGTGGGCCGAGAACGGCGCGCCGGGCTGGGCGTGGGACGAGGTCCTGCCGTACTTCCGCAAGCTGGAAAGCGACGCAAATTTCCCTGCTGACCCGCTGCACGGCAAGGACGGTCCCGTTGCGATTCGCCGCATCATGCCTGATGAGTGGCCGCCGTTTTGCCACGCGTTTGCGAAGGGTTTGAAGAGCAATGGATTCGCGACACTGCAAGACCAGAATGCCGAATTCGGCGACGGTCTGTTTCCCGGGGCGTTTTCAAACTTCAACGACCGGCGTGTGACGACAGCGACGGCTTACCTCGATGCCGCCACGCGCAAGCGTCCGAACCTGTCGATCTTCGCGAACCTTCGCGTTGAACGCATCCTGATGAGCGGCGTGACCGCGCATGGTGTTCTAGCATTAGCGGCGAATGGCGAAAAGATCAAGTTCGAAGCGCGAGAAGTGATCCTGGCAGCGGGCGCGCTGCAGTCGCCCGCCATGTTGCTGCGGGCGGGTATCGGAAATTCGAAGGAGCTCGATCAACTTGGCATTCGCTGCGCGATCGATTTACCCGGCGTCGGAAGGAATCTTCAGGACCATCCATCGCTGACGTTTTGCCATTTCCTCGAACCGCAGTTCCGCATGCCGCTCACGCGTCGTCGCGCGAGCATGACGGCCGCGCGATTCACATCTGGCCTGGAAGGGTGCGACGTCTCGGACCTGTATTTATCGAGTGCAACGCGCGCCGCGTGGCATGCGCTGGGCAATCGCCTTGGCTTGTTTTTCTTGTGGTGCAACCGTCCATATTCGCGCGGCCGTGTGCAACTCGTGTCCGCAGACTCCGACATCGCACCACGCGTGGACCTGAACCTGCTTGACGACGAACGCGATATCGCACGCCTTGCCATTGGCGTTCGCCTGCTCGCCAAAGTGGTCGAAGCATCGGGCCTGGGTGAAGACAGGCGTGATTTTTTCCCAGCCGCATTTTCGCCGCGCGTGAAGGCATTGAGCCGCGTGGGCAAGGTCAATGCAATCTTGACATCGCTGCTTGGCGCATTGCTCGATACGCCTGCGCCCTTGCGTCGAGTGCTGATCGAACGTTTCTTTACGCGTGGTCAGGGCATGGCCTCAATGCTTGCGAGCGACGACGCGCTGAACGCGTTCATTCGCGCGAATGTATTCGGCGTATGGCACGCGAGCGGAACATGCCGGATGGGCGTGGCAGGCAATCGCCAGGCTGTCGTCGATACACAGGGCCGCGTGCACGGCGCGCGAGGCCTGCGCGTGGTCGATGCATCGCTCATGCCGCGCCTGCCTTCGGCCAACACGAATATCCCGACCATCATGATCGCGGAAAAAATCGCGGACACGATGCTGCGCGAACGGCCGCCCAGTTCCGCAAGCAACAAGACGATCTATTTGCATGCAACGATTTCATAAACGCCAACAAGAGCACGAACCAATATACGTGCCACGTACACGGTGCCTTCCATAAGGCGGCGCCGCGACCTTCAAGGAGATAAAAATGTCCGTTGCAGCTCAGGAAAGCACCGCCGTGCCCGAGGTCAACTCGCGGCAGGTCATGGGTGCAGTGGTAGCCTCGTGCCTGGGTTGGGCACTCGATCTTTTCGATCTGTTCGTGCTCCTGTATGTCGCGCCGGTGGTCGGCCGGCTGTTCTTCCCGTCCGAACACGCCATGCTTTCGCTGGCGGCAGTATATGCGTCGTTTGCCGTGACCCTGTTGATGCGGCCGCTCGGTTCGGCATGGTTCGGCTCTTATGCGGACCGTCATGGACGCAAGGGTGCGATGATTCTCGCAGTCGTTGGCGTGGGGATATCGACGGCGCTTTTCGGGGTGTTGCCAACGGTCGCGCAAGCCGGACTCGCCGCGCCAATCCTCTTTCTTCTGTTGCGCCTCGTGCAGGGCGTGTTCGTAGGTGGCGTGGTGGCGTCCACGCATACCATCGGCACGGAGTCCGTTGCGCCCAAGTATCGAGGCGCGGTCTCGGGATTGATCGGCGGCGGCGGTGCAGGGCTCGGTGCGCTGCTCGCGTCCATTGTGTTCCTGACCATGTCCGCAATCTTCCCCGGCGAACTGTTCGATGTCTGGGGATGGCGCTGCATGTTCTTCACCGGCATCATCAGCTCGGTGCTCGGCCTGTTCGTTTTCAATACGCTCGAGGAGTCGCCGCTCTGGCAGAAGCTTGCGGCAGAGAAGGCGGCCAAGGCCGCGAATCGTGATCCGTCGGTGCCGGTCGAAGTGATTCGATCGCCAATCAAGACGCTGTTTTCCCGCGAATATCGCGGCATTCTTTTCGTGAACCTGCTGCTCACGATTGGCGGCGGCAGCGGCTATTACCTCACGTCGGGCTACCTTCCTACCTTTCTCAAGGTGGTCAGCCACGCGCCCAACGGCGCGGCTGCGGCCATCCTGATGATCGCAAGCGTGGGAGTGCTGCTGGCCTCGGTCGCAGCGGGCCATCTGAGCACCTTCATTGGACGCAAGAGTGCGTTCATCTGGATCGGACTCGTGCGTCTCGTCGCGTTACCCGCGTTGTTCCTGTTGTTGCCTACTGCGCAAAGCATCACGATGATCGGCCTCTACGCCGTGATACTGAGTGCGCTCGGCAGCGCGGGTTATGCGCCTATCCTGATCTTCCTGAATGAACGATTTCCCACCGCGATCCGCGCAACGGGAACGGGCCTCTCGTGGAACATCGGCTTTGCAATCGGCGGGATGATGCCGACGGCCGTGTCGCTCGTCGCGAAGGACCCGAGTGAACTGCCCATGACGCTGGCTATCTTTGTCGGTGTGATCAGCGTGATCTTTCTAGTTGGCGCTTTCATTGTTCCGGAAACGCTCGGCAAGCTGGAGAACAACGCGCGAGCCGTACATTGAACGTCAGGGTGCGGTAGTCACGCGGCGAATGTCTTCCGTGATGATATCGATGAGGGCGCTCGCCGCAGACCCAAGCGGCCGCTTCGGGTGACTGACGCACACGATCTGCCGCACGATAACCGGGTTCGCAATCCGGTGAATCCGCAGCACGCCGTCGTCCACTTTGCGCTGCACGACCACGCGCGGCATGATGGTCGCCACGCTGCTCTGTTCCACGAACTGCACGATCGTGGTCAACAGGTCGATCTCGAACTTCGGCTTGATCACGATATCCGCGTTGAGAAGCGCGGCGTCGAGTGCGCCGCGCAAGCCGTTGCGCCGCGTCGGCAGCACTAGCTCGAGGTCGCCGAGCCTGGACAGGTCGATCTCGTCGGGCAGAACGCGACCGTGGGTTGCACTGACCACGAGAACCATTTCTTCGTCGAGTAACGCGCGGGTATCGAGCGTGAGACGTCCGCGCGGCTTGTTGATGACCGCAGCGTCGAGCCGTCCGGCTTCCACGGCATCAATCAGTTGTGCGCTAAAGCCGTCCGCCACCGATACCTCGACTTGCGGAAACAGTGCATTGAAGGTCGCGAGCGACTCGGGCAATACGCTTTCCGCTTCCGATGCCACCATGCCCAGCGACACGCGTCCCGTGACGATCACGTCCGTGCTGCTGAGCTGCTCGCGCGCATGGTCGATGTCTCGAATGATCGGCACATACAGCCGGTACATGAGGCGCGCCGCGTCGGTCGGCGTCATGCCATGCGGGCCTCGTTCGAAGAGCGGCTGATTCAATTCCGCCTCGAGCTTCGAAATCTGCATGCTCAATGCGGGCTGAACGATATTGAGCCGCCTCGCAGCGCGCGTGACCGAACCATCTTCAAACAGCGCGATGAAATATTGAATCTGCTTCAGGTCCATGGGCGGGCGGCGAGTGAGTCGAAGCACGATGAAACCACAACCGGCCGCCCGATACCAGCAGACTATCTACCCCAGGTAACGCATTCGTCTGCGCGGCGATCGAACGCGGCGTTGCATCGTAGACGTCGATGTCGGCAAACACGAAGCCGCCGCCGTGGAAATACAGGATCACGGGGAACGGGCCTTCGCCCGCAGGCTTGTAGACACGTGCGGGGTTTTCGCATGCCGCGCCCGGAATCATGATCTCCTGTGTCTGCACCTGCTGTACGGCTGGCGGTGGCGTGATGCCGCGTGCCTGCATCAGCTTCATCACGGCGTCGGTGACGGTAGGTTGCTGACGCGCTTCGTCTGGAGTGCAATCTTCGATTGGCTTCGGGTTCAGGCTCTCGAATGCGTTGAGCACGTCCTTCATGTCGGCGTCGGCATGCTCGGTCGGGTCCATTCCCACGACACCCTTGCTCGTATCGGCGAGGCTTATGTCATCTCCAGAATTGATGGAAACCGCTCCACGAATGGCGGTTCCTTACACTTGAAATGCAAGCGTTATGCCCATCGAACCTCGCTTCCGACCGGCAGCATGACGCGGTATTTTTGTCTTTGAGCGCTGCGGAATACTATTTGCTGCAATGCGATTGTCCTAACCCAACCATGGACCTCCCATGAAGCCCTATATTGTTTGCCACATGATGTCTTCCGTCGATGGTCGCAGTCTCACTGACGGCTGGCACCTCGACTATGCTTCCGACTTGTACGAAAGCACCGCTGCCACGTTCGAGGCCGACGGCTGGATTTGCGGACGCGTCACGATGCAGGAAATCGCGCATGGCGACGGTTATCCGAAGGGCCTCGCCGAGGAACCCGTTCCGCGCACGAATCATTTCGCCAAACGCGGTGCCGACCAGTACGCCATTTCTATTGATCCGAAGGGACTGGTCGAGTGGAAATCGGACACCGCGCTCAAATCGCACATCATCGAAGTCGTGACCGAGCAGGTCGCGGACGACTATCTTGCGTACCTTCAGTCCATTGGTGTGTCGTATGTTTTCGGTGGCAAGACGGACATCGACCTGGGTCATGTGATCGAAACGCTCGCAGATGAGCTCGGCGTAAAAAAGCTGATCGTGGAGGGCGGTTCCCATGTAAGCGGTGCGTTCGTGAATGCCGGTCTTGTCGATGAGGTCAGCGTGCTGATCTTGCCGCTCGTCGATGGCCGCACCGAACATCCGTCGTCGTTCGAAGTTTCGATGGACGCATGGAAACAGCCGGCGTACCTCACGCTGACGTCAGTTGAACAGACGGCCAACGATGGCGTGTGGCTGCGCTACACGCAGAAAACGAAGTAAGGGATTACCCCTAATGGCGTAAGTGGTTTTATTGTATTTCGGGTTTTTACGAAATATAATTCGGTTCATCGCGAATTCATCCGCTGGACCTAACCGTACTTACTGCCGTCTCATGGACATCGACGCTATTCACAAAGCCCTGGCTAATCCGGTGCGCCGCGAGATCCTCGCGTGGCTCAACGAACCCGGGGTTTATTTCAGCGAGCAGGACATGCTGCTGGAGAATGGCGTGTGTGCGGGGCAGATCTATGCGCGCTGCAATATGTCGCAATCCACGGTATCGGCTCATCTGGCAACGCTTCACAAGGCGGGTCTGGTCACGTCGAAAAAAGTTGGCCAGTGGATCTTTTTCAAGCGCGACGACGCGGTAATCAACGCGTTTCTCGAACAGTTGCACCGCACGCTCTAAACGCGACACGTCGATCAACGAACATTCACCGTACTCTATTTAGGATTGCTTTAAAAATGCCAAATCTCCTCGATCCGCTCAAAGCAGGCGCTTTCAATCTTCGCAACCGTATTGTGATGGCGCCGCTCACGCGGCAGCGCGCTGGTGAAGAACGCGTGCCGAACGCGTTGATGGCACGGTACTACGCTGATCGCGCCGCAGCCGGCCTGATCCTGAGCGAAGCGACCTCGGTCACGCCGCAAGGCGTGGGTTACGCTGAAACGCCGGGAATCTGGTCGGACGAGCAGGTCGAAGGCTGGAAGCTGGTCACGAAAGCCGTGCATGACGCAGGCGGCACGATCCTGCTGCAACTCTGGCACGTCGGCCGTATCTCGGACCCGATCTTCCTGAATGGCGACCTGCCCGTTGCACCAAGCGCAATCGCCGCGAAGGGGCACGTGAGCCTCGTGCGTCCGCAACGCGAGTTCGTGACGCCGCGCGCACTGGAACTCGATGAAATCGCAGGCGTCGTCTCCGCTTTCCGTAAAGGAGCTGAGAACGCGAAGCTGGCCGGTTTCGATGGCGTTGAAATCCATGGCGCTAACGGTTATCTGCTCGACCAGTTCCTGCAGGACAGCACGAACACGCGCACGGACAATTACGGTGGTCCTGTTGAAAATCGCGCGCGCCTGATGCTCGAGGTTGTCGACGCATGTATTGAGGTGTGGGGCGCGGATCGCGTCGCCATGCATCTCGCACCGCGCGCTGATTCGCACAGCATGGGCGACAGCGATCGCGCCGCGACTTTCGGTTATGTCGCACGTGAGTTGGGCAAGCGCAAGATCGCGTTCATTGCTGCACGTGAACGTGTGGCTGAAGATTCGATCGGACCGTTGCTGAAGAAAGAGTTCGGCGGCGTTTATATCGCGAACGAAAAGTTCACGAAGGAAAGCGCGCAGGCCGCACTCGATCGCGGTGATGCGGATGCTGTGGCATGGGGCCAGTTGTTCATCGCAAATGCGGATCTGGTGAAGCGCTTCGAAACCGATGCCCCGTTGAACGCGCCGATTCCCGAGACGTTCTATGCACGCGGTACCGAGGGGTACACGGACTATCCGACGCTCGAAACCATGGACTGATCTTTTTGGTTTCATGAAAAACGGTGGCCCAAGGCCACCGTTTTTCATGTCATGCACGCCTTCAGATATTCCGCTGTATGACCGCGCGCTCCCTTCTTCACCACGTCCTCTGGCGTTCCGCTTGCCACGACATTGCCACCGCTTTCTCCCGCGCCCGGCCCCATGTCGATGACCCAGTCGCTTTGCGCCGCCACGCGCATGTCGTGCTCGACGACAATCACGGTATTGCCCGCATCGACGAGACCCTGTAACTGCACCAGCAACCGGTCGCTGTCGACGCAATGCAGGCCCGTGGTGGGTTCGTCGAGTATGTAGAGGTGCTTGCTCCGCTGCGCGCGCTGCAGTTCCGTTGCGAGCTTGATGCGTTGCGCCTCGCCGCCCGAGAGCTCCGTCGCGGGCTGCCCGAGCCGCAGATAGCCCAGCCCGATGTCACGCAATACCGCGAGCGCACGCATGATCTGTGGTTCGTCTGCGAAAAAGCCGCAGGCGGTATCGACGGTCATCTGCAGGACTTCCGCAATGTCCTTGTCGTTCCATTTGATTTCGAGCGTCTCGGGGTTGTAGCGCGTTCCGCCGCAAGTGGAACATGGCGCATAGACGCTCGGCATGAAAAGCAATTCCACACTGACGAAGCCTTCGCCCTCGCACGTCGGACAGCGGCCTTTTGCGACGTTGAATGAAAAACGGCCGGCATCGTAGCGTCGGCGGCGCGCTTGCGGCGTGTCGGCAAACAGCTTGCGAACGTGGTCGAAGAGGCCGGTATAAGTGGCGAGATTGGAGCGCGGCGTGCGGCCAATCGGCTTCTGGTCGACCCTTACGAGGCGGCGTATGTGTTCCATCCCTTCCACGATCTCGCCGTTTGTCTGAATGTCTTCCGTGTCGAGGAGAGGATCGCGTTCTTCGTCGGTTTCGGTCGCTATCGGACTGCCGAGTTTTTCCGCGATGAGTTCCGGCAGCGCCTGACTTACCAGACTGGATTTCCCCGATCCAGAGACGCCGGTGACCGTCGTGAAGCATCCAAGCGGGAATGCTACGTCGAGAGCTTGCAGGTTGTTTCGAGTGACGTTGGCAAGCCGCAACCATCCAGCCGGAGAACGCTTCGTGCGTCCGACAGTCCGGCGTTCCCCAAACAGATGCAGCCGTGTCTGCGATGCTTCCACGTCGGCCAATCCTGCAGGCGGACCGCTGTACACGATGCTCCCGCCTGCCGTCCCCGCCGCCGGCCCGACATCCACCAGCCAGTCCGCGCGACGCATCATCTCCAGATCGTGCTCGACCACGAAGAGCGAATTGCCGGCTTCTTTCAAGCGCTGCAGCGCGCTGTAGAGCGCCTCGCCATCGGCGGGATGAAGTCCGGCGGAGGGTTCGTCGAGCACGTAGATGACGCCAAACAACTGCGATGCCAGTTGCGTCGCGAGCCTCAGGCGCTGCAGTTCGCCCGATGACAACGTCGGCGTGCTCCGGTCCAGCGCAAGATACCCGAGACCGAGGTCGATCAGCGTGGACAATCGCTCGAGCAGCTCTCTTGCCATGCGTTGTGCGGCGACCTGCTTTTCGCGGGATTGATTCGTTGTCCGTCGTATATCGGGCGATGCCTTGTGCGCAGATCCTCCCGACGCAACCCGGCGCTCCACGGCTTCGCGCATTTCTGTTTTGTTCAGCACTTCGCCGGTTTTTACATCGGGCGACGCCTCGCCGCGCGCAACGGGGCGCAATATTTCCGCGACCCGCGCCATCGGCATCTGCGACAACTCCGCTATATCCAGTCCCGCGAACGTGACGGACAGCGCCTCGAGCTTCAGCCGCTTGCCATGGCATGTCGGACACGCGCTGCTCACCATGAAACGCGACACGCGCTTTTTCATCAACGCACTTTGCGTATTGGCGAACGTGTGCAGCACATAGCGGCGCGCGCCTGTGAACGTGCCTTGATAACTCGGCTCGGCGTGGCGTTTGAGCGCGGCTTTCGTTTCCTGGGGCGTGAGGCCGGCATAGACGGGCACCGTCGGCGTTTCGTCGGTAAAGAGGATCCAGTCGCGAGCTTTCCTGGGAAGGTCACGCCAGGGGGTATCGACGTCATAACCCATCGTGACGAGAATGTCGCGCAGGTTCTGGCCATGCCACGCCGGTGGCCACGCAGCGACCGCACGCTCGCGGATGGTCAGCGAGTCGTCGGGCACCATCGACTGTTCGGTGACATCGTACACGCGTCCGAGGCCGTGGCATGTGGGGCAGGCGCCTTGCACGGTGTTCGGCGAGAAGTCCTCGGCGAACAGCATGGGCTGCTTTGCCGGGTATGTGCCGGTTCTCGAATACAGCATGCGCACGAGGCTCGACAATGTGGTGACGCTGCCGACCGACGACCGCGCGTTCGGCGTACCGCGTTGCTGCTGGAGCGCGACCGCAGGCGGTAATCCGTCGATCGAATCCACCTCCGGCACGCCAACCTGATCGATAAGACGGCGTGCGTAGGGCGCGACCGACTCGAAGTACCGGCGCTGCGCTTCGGCGTAAAGCGTGCCGAATGCAAGCGACGATTTGCCCGAGCCCGACACGCCGGTGAAAACCACGAGTGCGTCGCGTGGTATGTCGACATCCACGTTGCGCAGATTGTGCTCGCGTGCGCCACGTACACGAACGAAGCCGGGTCGAGGAGACGAAGATTTGTTATTTCGATCTGTCATGCGCCTTTTCTTTGGTTTGCAGTTAGGGCTCAGCATTAATCGACTCGCAGAGCTTGTGCCCGGGCTTTCGCATGGGCGCACAAGCGAGGCATTCGACAGGCGGCGTTTAAAAAGCCGTTTTTGATACCGCCAAATTCTCGCGCCATCGAAACCGCTTTCGCTACGTGGACGTGATATTAGTGAGGGGTGCGAGATGCGATTTTGCAAAATCGCTTCGCTATTTCAAATCATGAAGCGGTTGCGACTTTGTGCGTTGGACAGGTTTATCGCGATTTTTTTCCTGCAATGGAATGAGTAATTGTTTCATTGCCTGCGATAAATGTCGCGACTTATGTATGTAGACCTGGCATGTGGACCAAGGGCATGGAGCCCAACGCAAAACGCTCGACCCTTTCGATCAGGAGATGTGGGATGCCTTGATTATTAGTCGCGGCAAGCATGCATTCCCTGACTCTCATTGCCGCTTCTCCCGAGGGCCGGCGCCAAGACAACGCGCGCCGCTCTCTTTCAAAGCAGTCGATTATTTCTGGAGGTACTGGATGTCCAAATCCAAGAAAGCGGGTTCGCAGGAGCAGTCCAAGATTGCAGCACTCAGCCCGTTCGAACTGAAGGACGAGTTGATCAAGGCTGCGGGCGGCGGTGCCGTCGACCGCCCGGCCAACGTCGCCATGCTCAACGCTGGCCGCGGCAACCCGAACTTCCTCGCCACCATCCCTCGCCATGGCTTTTGGCAACTGGGCCTGTTCGCCATGCGCGAATCCGAGCGTTCATTCGCACATATGCCAGAAGGGCTGGGCGGGTTTCCAAAACATGAAGGACTTGAAGAACGCTTCGAGATTTTCGCACGCGACAACAAGGGCGTTCCGGGTATCGATTTCTTGCGCGGCGCACTGTCGTACGTGCGCGATCAACTGGGTTTGAACGGCGGCGAATTCCTTTACGAAATGTGCGAGGGGATTCTTGCTTCGAATTATCCGGTGCCCGACCGGATTCTGAAATTGTCTGAAGTGATCGTGGCGCAGTATCTAAAAAAGGAAATGGTCGGCAAGCATCCTTTCATTGGCGATTTCGACATCTTCGCGACCGAAGGCGGCACCGCGGCTATGACGTATATCTTCAATACCTTGCGCGAAAATCACCTGATCAAACCCGGCGACACCATTGCGCTCGGGTCACCGATTTTCACGCCGTACATTGAAATCCCCACGCTCAACGACTACAAGTTGAATGTGGTCAACCTCAACGCCGACGTTGAACGCGGCTGGCAATATTCGAAGGAAGAACTCGACAAGCTGCGCGACCCGAAGGTCAAAGCGTTTTTCCTCGTGAATCCGAGTAACCCGCCGTCGGTCAAGATCGATACCGAAAGCCTGCAGTACATTGCAGCTATCGTGAAGGAACGGCCGGACCTGATCCTGCTCACCGACGACGTGTACGGCACCTTCGCCGACGACTTCGTTTCGCTCTTCGCCTTGTGCCCAAAGAACACCATCCTCGTGTATTCGTACTCGAAATACTTTGGCGCCACGGGCTGGCGGCTCGGCACCATCGCGACACACCAGGACAACGTGATCGACGAACTGATCCGCAAGCTGCCCAAGGAACAACGCGCCGAACTGCACGAGCGTTATGAGTCCATTACCACGGAGCCGGAGAACCTCAAGTTCATCGACCGGCTGGTTGCGGACAGCCGCACCGTCGCACTGAATCACACGGCGGGTTTATCGACGCCGCAGCAGGTGCAGATGGTGCTGTTCTCGCTTTTCTCGCTGATGGACACGCCCGAGGCGTACAAGAACGCGTTGAAGCGCCTGATTCGCGGACGCAAGGAGGCGTTGTATCGTGAGATTGGAATCAGTTTCGACGACAGCGACGTGAACCAGGTCGATTACTACACGATCCTCGACCTCGAGTTCCTCGGCAATCGCGCGTATGGACCAGAATTCGTGCAGTGGCTGTTCAAGAACACCGAACCGTCAGAGCTGCTGTTCCGCCTTGCGAAGGACGCACGCGTTGTGCTCTTGCCGGGGCGCGGCTTCGGTACGCAGCATCCGTCGGGCCGCGTGTCGCTCGCCAATCTGAACGAAAGCGACTACAAGCAGATCGGCCGTGCGTTGCGCAAGCTGATGGCGGAATACGTGGAACGGTATAACGCGGAAACGGGCAAGTCGCTCGACAGTAAAAAGGTGCTGTAATCAGGCATCGAAATGGAAACGGGCCGCTCTTCAGCGGCCCGTTTTCGTATCAGCTAAACGCTCAGAACTTGTGGCGGATACCCACGCGCCCAGCGATCTGGTTGTCCGTACCGCGGCCCGACGTGCCGAAGTAGCTCGTGCTCGAACCAATCTGCGCCTGCACGCCGGTTCCGTTGTTCGAACCCGACGCGTGTTGATAAATGCCCAGCACGTAGACATCGGTACGCTTGGAGAGCGCGTAATCCACGCTTGCATCGACTTGTTGCCACTTGCCTTGAGCCGCGTCCGTCAGCTTCATGTACGTGTAGCCGAGGCTCGCCGTTGCAGCTGGCGTGAACGCATACTTGGCACCCGCTTCATACGTATTGAACTTGGAAGTAGCGCCGCTGATCGCTTCGAAGCGCGTGTTGGTCCACAACGCGAAGAGGGTCGCAGCAGCGATCTTGTAGTTCGCGCCAATGCCGAACGTGCGCAGGTCCTTCGAGCCACCCGTCGCCACGTTTGCAATGCTCGTGCTGAATGCCGGGGTGGAGGAAGCCGGGAAGTGAATGTCCGTATAAGCCGCGCCAACGCTGAACGGGCCGTTCGCGTAGTTCAGGCCGAAGCTGTATGCACGCGATGAACCTTGCGTGGTCACGCCGGCCGTCGTGGTCGTGGGCGAGCCCGAGAATGCACCTGCAGCGTTCGAGAAGCCATACAGGCCACCGAACGTCACGCCGTAGAAGTTGGCGCTGCTGAACTTGATCGAGTTGTTGATACGGCTCGACGTCAACTGGTCCACGTCATTGATGTGATACGCGTAGTTGCCTGCAACCGTCTGGCCGCCAATGGAATAAGCGCCGCCCAAGTAATCAGTCGAGAACGAGTACTGGCGGCCGAGTGTCACCGAGCCCACGTCCGACTTCGAAATACCCACGTAAGCCTGACGGCCGAATTCCGCGCCGCCCTGACCGAGCGTGCCGTTGCCGCTGTTGAAGCCGCTTTCCAACGTGAAGATGGCCTTGAGTCCGCCGCCCAGGTCTTCAGCACCACGCAGGCCCCAGCGGCTGCCTTGCGATACGCCGTCGTCGTACTTGAAAATCTTCGAGCTGCCGGTGCCGGCGGTGCTGTGGTTCGCGTAGCTGATACCGGCATCGATCAAACCATACAGCGTGACGCTGCTTTGAGCTTGCGCAGGTGCGGCCGATGCGGCAAACGCAGCGAGTGCGGCGATGGCGAGCAGTGATTTACGGTTCAAGACATTCTCCGTGAGCGTGGGTGGTAGCGTGATGGGTCTGGTGCAACAAGTGCGTGGATACGCGGGACTCTGACGGTCCGCTGACTTGCGACGGGCGGACTTTACGGGAGGCGTATGTAAGGTCTATGACAGTTGTAATGAAACGACGGCCACGCTGCACAGGCCGCTGCTGTGCTATGGGAAGGTTCGCGCGAGATGCCGGCGATGTATTACTGGAGGGGAAGGGGAAGTGATGCGATGAGCGCCGCGAGCGAATGGGTATCGTCGCGGCGCCTGCGGCGTGTCAGCCTTTCGAAGAGACTTCGCCGCTTGGGGAGAACGGCCGCGGTTTTGCTTGCTCTTGCGCCACCTTCGCCGGGATCACGGCGCTCGCCGGTTGCGAATCATCCACCGAAGTCCGTCCGCCATCCGCGAAGAACGCCTGCTCCGCCGCCTTGTTCAACACGAGAATGCTGATGCGGCGATTGGTGGGTTCGTCGGCGACGGCCTTGTTGAGCGGCAGCACATCGGCCAGGCCGCGTACCTGCAGGATCTTGCCTTCGCTCATGCCGCCTGCGATCAGCGAGCGGCGCGCGGCGTTCGCGCGTTCGCTCGACAGCTCCCAGTTCGAGTAACCCGCCTGGCCGCCGGAATAGGGCACGGCGTCGGTATGACCTGCGATCGATACCCGGTTGTCCACGTCGTTCATGGATGCCCCGATCTGCGCGAGGATCACGCCCACATAGCTTTCGAGCTTCGAGCTGCCCGATGCAAACATCGGACGCTTGAGCGAATCGACGATCTCGATGCGCAATCCCTCACTCGTGATATCGATACGAATCTGGTCCTTGAATGCACGCAGCGCCGGCGTATTGTCGATCAGCGCCGTGAGTTTCTCTTTCAGTTGCTTGAGGCGGCGCGCGTCGTCCTCCGCGGCAATGCGCGCGGGGGTCTTGGGCATCGGCTGGGTCTGGCTCTTGGTCGCTTCGCCCGGACGTGAACTCGACAGGTCGCGGCCGCCGCCGTTGATCACGCTCGAGCGCGCAGCGCCACTGCCGTCCTTGCCGCCAAAGAGCGTGGAGAGCGGAGCGTTGAAGTAATCCTCGATGCCCTGCTTGTCGTACTTCGATGTCGAACCGAGCAGCCACATCAGCAGGAAGAACGCCATCATGGCCGTGACGAAGTCGGCGTAGGCAATCTTCCACGCGCCGCCATGATGCGCCCCGTGTCCGGACTTCTTCTTGCGGCGTACCACGATGGTCGGCGCAAGCACCGACTGCAGGGGATCGCGGGATGGTTTTTCAGCCATGTTCGTTACCCGTGGTGTCTGAATGCATGCAATGCATCAGGCCGACTTCGGCGATTTGGTGGCGCGGACGGCTTCATCGAGTTCCTTGAAGCTCGGGCGGTCAGCCGTGAGGAGCACCTTGCGGCCGAACTCCACGGCAATGGCGGGCGCATAACCGTTCATTGATGCAAGCAGTACCGACTTCACGCACTGGAACGGCTTGGACTCCGCCTGTCCCTTTGCAGCGAGCAGATCGGCAAGCGGTCCGAAGAAACCGTATGCGAGCAGGATGCCAAGGAACGTGCCGACGAGTGCGCCGGCAATCATCTCGCCCAGGATGGCAGGCGCAGCGCCGACAGAGCCCATGGTATGAACCACGCCCATCACGGCCGCAACAATGCCGAATGCGGGAAGGCCGTCGGCCATCTTCTGGATCGCGCCGGATGCCACCGATGCCTCCGCATGATGCGTCTCGAGTTCTTCATCCATGAGGTCCTGCATCTCGAGCGCGTTGACGTTGCCGCTCGACATCATGCGCAAATAATCGACGATGAACTCCAGCAGATGGTGATCGTTGAGCACGTGTTCGTACTTCATGAAGGTCGGGCTTTTTTCCGGCGCTTCCACATCGACTTCGAGCGCCATCATCCCTTCCTTGCGCGCCTTTTGAAGCAGCTCATAAAGCAGCGCGATCAATTGCACGTACTTTTCTTTCGAGTATCCGCCGCCCTTGAACGCAGTCGGGATGCTCTTGAGCGTCTTCTTGAGCGTCGCGGGAGGGTTTGATACGACGAATGCCCCGATGGCCGCACCGAAGATGCAGAGCAGCTCGAAGGGCTGAACGAGCGCTGCCAGATGACCGCCAACCCCCATGAAACTCCCGATTACCGAGCCGATGACCAACACCCATCCAATAACGACAAACATGCTCTCTCCGCGTAAATGTGTGCTTCGATTGAATGAAGCTGTCATAGAACTTAACGGCAAGCGGGCTCTCACATTTAGGGTAGATGCGAGGAATCTTTTCTTACCGACTTACGCAAGTCAGCAAAATTTACTCTGGCAAACATGCATTTTTTGCATCGAGGGATGAACGTTTCGTGGACGACGCATGGACGTTCGAATTGACGCCAAAAACGGTCACTGTTCGTTCCATTGAATCGTTTAACGCAACCGTACAGTCTCGCCACGGGGAAGGCCCCGGCTACTTACGGAGAAGGTGCGGTGAAGACAGTCCTGAGCGCGGCGGCGGCCGCCATGATCGCCATGCTGGCAACGCAGACGACCCAAGCGCAAGAGGTCTATATACAAGGCGGAACGCTGGGCGGCGGTGTCGGCGCCGCCTACTCGCTGAACTCTTGGGCGGGCGTCCATGCTGAAATGGAAGGCCTCGGTTTTTCGCATTCGTTCAATGTCGACGGCGCCAAATACAGCGGGCATCTGAGCCTGATTCAAGGCGGCCTTTATCTCGACCTGTTTCCGTTTGCGAATAGCGGTTTTCGCGTGACGGGCGGTGCGCTCATCAATGGCGACGAACTGAAGGCGCATGCGGTACCTGACGCACAAGGCAACTTCAAGATCGGTGACGATACGGTTCCTGCCGTTGCGGGCGCGCCATCGGCCACGGTGCGGCTGCCGAGCGTCATGCCGTATCTTGGCGTGGGGTATGGGCACAAACCGGTATCGAAGGGCTTTGGTTTCATGGCCGACCTTGGCGTGGCATATGGCCGCCCGCACGTGTCGTACTTCGTGCCGGAGGTGTACAGTTTGCTCACAACGCAGGCGAATATCGATCAGGAAAAGCAGGACATTACGAATCGCGTCGAGAAATATCGCTGGTATCCGGTCGTGCAGATCGGCGTGACTTATCGTTTCTAAGATACAGACTTACCCACAGGGGTTGAACCTCCCGCCCGGCTCACGCTCAATAGTAAGGAAGACGCGCGTCAGGCGGGTTGGCATGGATGATGCGTCCCCTTCTAAGGACTTACCGTTCATTTACCAGAGGCGAACCTTCAATATGATTCAAACCTTTGAGCAAACCATTGACGGACAGCCGATGCAATTTTGCGCAAGCATCGCAGACGGCGGCAGCCCGCAGCGCGTGATCATCAGCCGTGCCGATTCGGCGAAATCGCTGGTGATCGTCGAGGCGTCCGGGATCATCAGCGCGATCAAGGCTGAGGTCGAGGCGCCCGAATCTTTTGTAGCCGATGCCGTGCGCAAGGCCCAGGCAGACGGGCTGATAGAGAAAGCGCTCAAATCCGGCGACGTATTGACCACGACGCTATGATCACTTGCTTCGAATCTTGAACTGAAGAAATGCCCGGACGCGTTTTTCGCGTGCCGGGCATTTTTTATACGGCGGCATCCCGGGATTTAAAGGCGCGGAGAGCCGTTGTTGGGGTCAGCGGGAACGAGCGGTGTCGCGGAATCAGGGCCGTCGGGGAGATCGGGGTCGTCCGGATTCGGCGGCGCATCGGGATCGAGCAGTTCGTCGGCGTCGGGTTCTATCGGCAGTTGCGTCGGATCTATGGGCGTGGACATGGTTCGATACCTCCAGCGGCCTGCGGACCGCGCGTTGCACGAGACGTGCTCCAGACAATTCGCAACCCACGTTCCCGGCGCGTGGGATGCACCGCTAGCGATGGTTTTTCTTTTTGTTCTCCACTACGCGCCAGGCCGTCGCGGCGGCCAGCAACAGCAGCGCGATCGATATTGCCGCCGAGAGCCTGACCCCCATCACGATCTGCGCAGTCTCGGCCGACGCCGCATGACTTGCTAAAGCACCGAAAATCGCCACGCCGATCGCA
>NZ_JBSIPA010000710.1:0-2182 GCF_053574605.1 Caballeronia sp. M23-90
TGCTGCCGGCGCGCTGTCTGCCTGCGCCTGCACGGTGCCGTCGATTTCCTGCGGATCGTTGAACGCGGCATATGCAAGGGCGATGCCGCTAAGCACCACCGCTGCAGCGAGCGTCAGGCCGCCTTTCTTGACGGGCGTCGCAAACAGGCGATAGGTGAATGGAAGCAACAGCCAGACGCCGGCGATAACCAGTACGTCCAGGCGCGGCCCCAGCGCCCAAAAGTCGAACCCCGCCTCGATGACCGCCCATATCAATGTGCCAAAGAGCAGCAGCGCATAAAGATAAAGCGCCGACGTGCTTCGTCGCCAGACGAGATAAGCGACCGCCAGCATGAAAAGTCCGGCGATCACGTAATAAGGCGACCCTCCGATTGCGATCAGCCAGATACCCATTGCCACGAGGTAAATCCCCGACAGCAACAAAAACGCAATGGTGAGCCACTTTACGATGGGAGATGACGCGACAGGGGATCGCGCTGCCGGAGAGTTCGTGTTCATTTACGCACCTCGGGTTGTAGCCTCTAGCGGTTCTTGGCAGAACGGTGCCAAGGAAATTGCATGACGGGAAGGGTAACCGGTGTGGAATACGCTATGCCGGATCGACTTGATGCGGCTATCGCGCCGTCGAACATGGCGAACCGAAAGGCACACACATCGGCGGAGCGCCGGGGCGGGGCGCGCAAGCTTTCAAAAAAGTCGAAATTTCGGCGATGCGCATCAATATGACTTTTATAGAAACAAGCGCTGCTTCGCAATCATCATGCCCGGAGGGTCACATCGAGCTGGGGACACGGGTCAGGTTGCGCGTCTAGCGCTTCGTGACCGCGGCAATATCGAACACGGCGCGGACTTCGAATCCGAGCTTTTCATACACGCTGGCCGCGCCGGTGTTTCCGTCTCTCACGTGAAGAAACGCGGTGTCGCCACGCTCGAGGATGGTCTCCGTGATTGCCGCGCTCAGTAGCTGCGCATAGCGCTTGCCTCGATGCTCAGGATGCGTGCATACGCCACTTACCTCGGTTGCGCCGTCGAGCCGCATCCGCTCCCCAGCCATGGCAATGAGCTTGTCGTCGTGATCGAAGATACCCAGATACCGGCCTAGTGTGACCGTTCGAGCTTCCATCGGGCCGGGCTGTGCCAGCGCCGCGAGCTCGACCATGGCGTTGCCATCGGCGAGGGTGAGTACGCGCATTGACGGGTGAGCAGCCGCGCGTGCGGGTGCCTTGAAACTCGCCCTCGTGCATGTCATCTGCGCGAAGGTGTAGCGCCAGTCGACAGTCCAGTCTTCGGGCGGCGCGTCCTTGTCGATGGCGAAAACGCCAACCAGCGAACCGGCGCCCACAACTTCGGCCAGTGCGCTCCAGCAAGCCGGATCGGCGGAATTCATGACCGCTGCGATGGGCGATATGGACGGTTCGAAGCGGCGAGCCAATTCATTGCCCGAGCTGACCGAGCGTTGCAAGGTGGTGAGCGCGTTCCACGCCGGATTGTCGAGAGGATGCACTAAGCGAAGCTCCTTTTAAGGTTAGCGGGGGGTGCCGTCTTACCATGAACACCAGGCAGCCCGCAATATTCCCTGCACGGCTAACCGATTACCGATATCTCGGTTGCCAATAGTGCCTTCATTGCCGGTCGTCTGCTGCTTCTGTATGGTGGTCGTCATGCGCAATGCACTGATACGCAGCACAGAAGAGGATACTGAATGACTTCCGAGAACGGCACCCATACCGATACCCCGATCCGCACCGATGTCCTGATTGTCGGTGCTGGTCCCGTTGGACTTTTTGCGGCGTTCGAGGCGGGCGTCGTCGGTTTGTCGTGCCAGATCGTGGATACGCTTGGGCGCATTGGCGGGCAATGCATCGAGCTGTATCCCGACAAACCCATCTACGACATCCCCGCGGTTCCATCATGTACGGCACGCGAACTCGTCGACCGGCTGATGGAACAGTGCCGTCCGTTTGATCCGCCTATCCATCTGAACCAGCGCGTCGAAACAGTCGACCAACGCGACGATGGCCGATGGACCGTGACAACAGGTCAGGGCCTCGTCTTCGACATCCCCGCGGTTCCATCATGTACGGCACGCGAACTCGTCGACCGGCTGATGGAACAGTGCCGTCCGTTTGATCCGCCTATCCATCTGAACCAGCGCGTCGAAACAGTCGACCAACGCGACGAT
>NZ_JBSIPA010000711.1:0-2173 GCF_053574605.1 Caballeronia sp. M23-90
CCGCGACGCCACCCAGTTGTACGCGTGACACGCAATCCACAACAGGATGAATCCCAGGATCGCGTTCAGCAACAGTGCGCTTGTCACGGTGCTGAGTTCTACGGAGCCGTATCGGAAGAACGCGACCGTCTGGCCGAGGGCCATGCCACCTTCCTGCTCGACCTCGTTCCGGCGCTGACCCATGAACGCGTCCACGACGAAGTCACGCACCCACGCGGCGCACGTTCCATGTCGAGCCATTTGCAGAGCCGCCTGAAGCTGACGGGCGCGAAGGCCGGATTGCTGCGCGAATGCCTGACCCGCGAAGATTTCGCCGATGCCACCCGTCTTGCGCAACGCATCAAGGCATTGCCGTTGACAGTGACGCGGCCGCGGCCCATAGCGGAAGCAATCAGCAGCGCCGGCGGGGTGAGGTTCGAATCGCTGGATTCGCAATGGATGCTCGCAGCCTTGCCCGGCGTTTTCTGCGCGGGCGAAATGCTGGACTGGGAAGCGCCGACCGGTGGTTATCTGCTGACGTGCTGTTTCGCGAGCGGAGTGGTCGCCGGAGAAGGGGCGCTGGCTTATCTGAACCGGAACCGCGCCCCGGCGCTTTGATCAGGCTGGCACGAGCCGCCACAACGAAGTAACTTCGGCCGACCTCGCCTGGTATAGCGGATCGGTTTTATCGGCGGCGCGGGGGTGGTTCGGTCGCACGTCCATCCGGCCATCGGTCTTGAGCCCGGCTTGATCGACCCACTCCTGGAATTGGGCGCGCGTACGCAGGCCCAGATGCTCGGCCAGATCCGACAGGATCAGCCAGCCTTCGCCACCAGGCGTCAAATGCGCGGCAAGGCCGTCGAGGAAACCACGCAACATCCGGCTTTCCGGGTCGTAGATCGCATGTTCGATAGCCGAGCTCGGCCGCGCCGGCAACCACGGCGGATTACAGACGATCAACGGCGCGCGGCCTTCCGGAAACAAATCAGCTTCGATCACTTTGACCTGCGGCGAAAACCCGAGCAAATCGATGTTCTCATGCGCGCAGGCGAGCGCGCGCGGATCGATTTCCGTCGCGATCACGCGCTTCACGCCCCGCTGGGCCAGCAACGCGGCCAGCACGCCGGTGCCCGTGCCAATATCGAATGCCAGTTCCTTCGATGGCAACGGCTGATCCGCCACCAGCTTCACATACTCGCCGCGCACAGGCGAAAACACACCGTAATACGGGTGAATCCGCGCGCCCAGCGCCTCGACGTCCACGCCCTTCTTGCGCCACTCGTGCGCGCCGACCAGTCCGAGCACTTCCCGCAGCGACACGACCGACTCACCCGCCGCCGGACCGTATGCCTCTTCGCACGCCTCTTTCACAACCGGAGCACGCCGCAACGTGATGGCGTACTCGGCGTCGAGCGGCAGCAAGAACATGCCGAGCGTGCGGGCCCGCTGCGACTGAGCAAGCCGATGCAAATTGAACGCTTCGCCGGGCGCGGGCGCTTCAGCCGGCGCATCGGGCGTGGCGCTGCGTTGCTTGGCTTTCGCCTTCGCCGACTTCTTGGGCCGTGTTTCGATACGTCGCGCCACAGCCTGCAACAGCTGCCGCGCGTTTTGAAAATCGCCGCGCCACAAGATCGCGGTCCCTTCGCAAGCCAGCCGATACGCCGAGTCCGCGGTCATCTGGTCATCGCCTATGACGACGCGTTTTGGCGGCGCGATCCCGCTTTCCGAGCGCCAGAGCGCCGAATGGCTTTCGCCTTTTTCCTCCCATTCAATGAGGGCGAATGCGGCGCTGGTGCTGGAAGAGGTTTTGGAATGCATGCTGAATAAGTACCGGACAAAGTAAGAACCGCGAGGCGGAATGCCGACATTCTGAGGGCTTTTCACAAAACGGTCTGATTTTCCGTCCATTTGCAAGGCGCGTGACGACGCCACCGCCGCTGTAAGCGTGCGGTCTGCTGCGTAGGGCACAATCGGTTTTTCCCGAAAATTTCCCGCTCCCCGATGAACCTTCGCGTCCTTTCCGCCGTTGCCGCCGCGACGTTTTCTGCCTGCCTGCTCGCGTCCACGCCAGCCTTCGCCATGACGATAAAGTGGCATTCCGAACTGATACTTGCCCGTGGCGATCCACGCAAGCGCCGATTCGGTATGCAGTCCGCGAGGGATGATACGCGGGGGCGCCGGCGTGACCTTGAAG
>NZ_JBSIPA010000712.1:0-2108 GCF_053574605.1 Caballeronia sp. M23-90
CCAGCCGTGTGCCCTCCGGACCTGAGCGCGCGGATCCCCGTGTCCGGCGCCGATCCCATCGTGTCCCCGGGTGCCGCGGGCGGTGTTCGGGAAGACGTGCGCGTGGGCGATATCGTGATCGGCGATATGCTAATGCAGCACGATCTGGACGCGTCGCCGCTGTTTCCGCGCTTCGAGGTGCCGTTGCTCGGCATGGCGCGTTTTGCCGCGAACGCCGGGCTCAGCGACGCGTTGGCCAAGGCCTGCACCGCCTTTCTCGCCGATGAACACGCGGCGCTCGAGGCGCGTTTCGGTGTGCATCCTCCACGGTTGCATCGCGGGCTGATTGTGAGCGGGGACCGGTTTGTATCGAGTCATGCCGAGGTGAACGCGCTTCGCGCTGCTTTGCCTGAAGCGCTCGCCGTCGAGATGGAAGGCGCCGCGATCGCCCAGGTTTGTTACGAACACGACGTGCCGTGCGCCGTGGTGCGCACCGTATCCGATACCGCCGATGCCGACGCGCCCGAATCATTCCTCGAGTTCCTTCACGCGCTCGGCGGCGCGTATTCGTCGGGGATTCTGCGGCGCTTCTTGACGGCGCGCGTCTGAGCGCGGCAATCCGCCTCATCTTGTCTTTCCAACGGCCGTAGCCCCGCTCATGGCGGCGCTTCGCGCATCGGCTTCGCTCACCAACGATCCCAGATCTTTTGCATCGGTCCTGCCCCGAAAATCCTGCTTGTAATTGAGAATGATTCGCAATTACAATACATCGGACGACAGGAGGTCCACTTTGACCCAAACGACGCTCGATAGATTGACCGGCTTCTCGCCCGGATCGCTGCCTGATTCGCTGCCTGATTCCGGCCGGGCAGCGCTGGTTATATCCACTAACGCTGCACGTGTGATCGAGACCACCCGCCATGCGTGGCTCGGCAACGTAACGCCGCAGCTCGGAGACACGGCCAGGCAAGCTCGCCGGCCGCGCTTTCAGCGCCGCCCGATGATCGCCAACCTGGCGCTGGTAATGAATTTCTGGAGTACGAGACCGCTGTGATCGCCACCCAATCTCAAACTGCGACGCCGGCCACCTTGGCAATGCCCGCAGCGGAAACAATCCATCGTTCCGATGTCCCGAATCAGCGCATGCACGACGCCAGTCGTTTCCCGCTCGTGCGGTTGCGCCGCCGCTCGGTACAGCCCGGCTACGCATTTGCCTGGGGCGCCGAAATGCAGCGTCTGCTTGCGCTGAAAGCGCCGTTCGTGATCGTTGCGGAGTATTGCGCCGACGAACCCGCCGACGATCTGCGCCTGCGCTCCGCATGGCTGCGATCGAACCGGAGCGCCCTTGCAATGTACTGCCGCGGCCTGATCGTGATCGAACCGCGCATCGAGGCGCGTGCATCGACGCGGGAGATCGTGCGCGGCATGTGCAGCGGCAGCGGATTGCGCCTGGTCGTGGTATCGGGCATGCGGGTCGCAAACGAACTCGCGCCGGTGCTGCTCAAGCACTCGGGCCCGGACCTCTCGAAACCGCCTTCCATCGCTAAACCCCGCCTTCAGATGCCGTGACATCCGCACGAATCAGGGCCGTCCCTCTCTAGCACGGCTTTGACGGCTGAACTATGCTCAGGTGCAATTCGCCGCGCCCGGATGATCCGGCTGCGGCGATTCCGCTACCCGACAGAGGTTCGAATGCCGACTTATCGTGAAGCTCACCGCCGTTCGATCGACGATCCGGAATCGTTCTGGGGCGAACAGGCACGGCGCATCCATTGGGAAACGCCATTCGATCAGGTCCTCGACCGCAGCAATCCGCCGTTTGCGCGCTGGTTTGTCGGCGGCAAGACCAATCTCTGCTACAACGCCGTCGACCGTCATCTCGCCTCGCGCGGCGAGCAGAATGCGCTCGTATATGTATCGACGGAAACGGGCATCGAGCGGCGTTATACCTACGCCGAACTGCACGCTGAAGTGAATCGCATGGCCGCCGTGATGCGCTCCCTTGGCGTGAAGCAGGGCGAGCGCGTGCTGATCTACTTGCCGATGATCCCCGAAGCCCTGTTCGCCATGCTCGCGTGCGCACGGCTCGGCGCGGTTCATTCGGTCGTGTTCGGCGGCTTTGCGGCGCA
>NZ_JBSIPA010000713.1:0-2165 GCF_053574605.1 Caballeronia sp. M23-90
TTCTGCCGCGTGCTGCTGGCGCGCGAGCTCGAGCCATTGATCCGCGGCGCGTTCGGCCAGAAAGCCCGCTGCGATCTGATAGCCGGACAAGACGATCGACTTGCCGGTTTCTCCAAGCGGAAACACGTACTCGTCGGTCATTACATCCGCGACGCTCACCGTTTTGTAATCCGTACGGGGTGACGGCGCGTTCGCGGTTGCATCGTAACGATCATGCGAAAGCACGTAGGCAGCGAGATCTGTCGCGCCGGGTGCTGCGTTCGGACCAGCCGTCGTTGCGAATGCCGAGGCGCTGGTGGGGAGCAGAGCCAGCAGGGAAACGTGCTTCATGAATGCCATCTCCGTCTCTTGGGGTTGTCATCGTAGCAAAACCGGCGCCTTTTGCTGCGGCCGCCGGCGGTTCGGCGCGAGAGTTGCTACTGGTACGCTGTTTGGTACCACCATTTTCATTGCCTGGCGCAGTACCGACACCAGATTATAGGGAGCCGCGATGAACCGCCTTATGAGCAACTCTAATGATGAAGCGCGCGACAGGGAAGCCGCACTGGTCAGAGGTGGCGAAGCGAAGCACGAAGGCGGCTGCGCGTGCGGTGCGTGGCGGTTCGTGGTTTCATCGGAGCCGGATCGCGTCGGGCTGTGCCATTGCATGACGTGCCGCAAGGTGCATGGCTCGGCATTTGGCGCGTACGCGGTATATCACGCCGAGAAGGTGAGCATGTCGGGTGCGACCCGCGCCTGGCAAAGCTCCGCCGATGGCCGCCGTCATTTCTGCACCGTGTGCGGGTCGGTCGCGTACATGGCGTATGTGAACACCGACGAAATCGAGTTGCCCATCGGCGCATTCGATGAAACCGGCTTCCTAAAACCCACCTACGAGCTGTTTTGCGTCCGCCGCGAGCCGTGGTTATCCGCCGGTGGCCGCCGCGAGTATGCCGGGGACCGGCCCTGAATCCCGCCTCCCATTTGGTCCTCGCATGCTTCAGCTCCAGTGCAGGCCTGGGCCAGAGCGCAATCGTTTGCCAGTTTCGGAACTGCGCTGAGCGCGGCATGTCGGAACAAGGCTGTGAGGCGCGACTTCGGCCAACGCAGATCGTACGTCATCTCGAAGACCCAATCCACGCGACACGAATTTCGTAACAGCAAGGAGTCCGAGCACCATGACCGTTACAAACCATCCCGCAGACCATCCTGTTCCAGGCAGCGACAAATCGCAGCCCGAAGGCGCGCAGTGCCTCGGCGCATGCAATCCGGAAGAAAAGATTGAAGTCGTGGTGATGCTTCGCCGGCAAAACGAGGGCGAATTCAAGCAGTTGATGCAAAAGATCAACGAAGGCGCCGCCGATGCCGCCCCCATTTCCCGCGATGAATTCAGCAAGCGGTTCGGCGCATCCCAGGCCGATGTGACGCGGATCGAAGCGTTCGCGAAGGCGCACGGGCTCGATGTGGTCCGCGCCGATGCAAACTCGCGCAGCGTCGTGCTGTCCGGCACCATCGCGCAGTTCAGTACCGCGTTCAGCGTCAAGCTGGAGCGCTTCCAACACCACGCCATTGGTGAATATCGCGGACGCTCGGGCCCGGTGAACGTGCCATCGGACATGAAGGACATGGTCACCGCCGTGCTGGGCCTCGACAGCCGGCCTCAGGCACGCCCGCACTTCCGTTTCCGTCCGCCGATCAAGCCGGCGCGCGGCGGCACAAGCACGTCCTACACACCGCTCGATCTCGCACGCCTCTACAACTTTCCCGCCGGCGATGGCAGCGGCCAGTGCGTTGGCATCATCGAACTTGGGGGAGGCTACAAGCAGAGCGATCTCAGCGCGTATTTCTCGAAGCTCGGCGTGGGGAAGCCGGACGTGGTGTCCGTTGGCGTCGATCAGGCGAATAACGCGCCGAGTGGCAACCCGAACGGGCCGGACGGCGAAGTGACGCTGGATATCGAAATTGTCGGTGCGATCGTGCCGGGTGCGCGCATCGCGGTGTACTTCACGACCAACAGCGACGCGGGATTCGTCGATGCCGTGAACCGCGCCATCCACGACGATGCCAACAAACCCTCGGTTGTATCCATCAGTTGGGGCGGCCCGGAATCGAACTGGACGGAGCAATCGCAAAACGCATTCAACGACGTGCTGCAATCGGCCGCGGTCATGGGCGTGACGGTCTGA
>NZ_JBSIPA010000714.1:0-2137 GCF_053574605.1 Caballeronia sp. M23-90
TCATTGCTGGTCACGGCGCCGGCGATCGCCGCACCACCGATACCCGCGCCTGCCACAGCGCCTTCGCTATACAGCGAGTTGCAACCCGAAAGGGTGAAACACGCGATGGCTCCCATCAGGAGCGTTGCCATTGCCGCGGCGTGAGCCGGACGCCGGTAAATCGTTTTCTGCATGATGCTGTTCCTTCCTCGCCTTTCTCTATTCTTTCGATGACGGCAACCGGCTTCTCTCGCGCAAACCTTGAGCGCAAAAGACCTAGCAAACGGAGCGCCCGGGCATTTTGAATGACGTAACAACGAGGTGGGCAAAGAAATTTGCAAGAAATTGCAAATAAGGGGAACGCGCTGCTTCAAATGAAAAACTGGCGTGACAGTTGGGGCGAAGTCGATGGATCGCGGGAGGATCCATCGACGTAGCGAGCATTGGCTTGCAGTCAGCCTTCATTCCCGGCGGGCGCCGACGGCTCCGCTTCGCCGCCTTCGTCATCGTAAGCACCAAGGCGGTTATAGAGGGTCTTCAGACTGACGCCCAAGGCTTTGGCGGCCCGGCGTTTGTCGCCGCCGCAATGCTTGAGCGTGCCGAGGATGATCTGCTTTTGCGCATCGGCGAGCGGTGTGCCTACCCAGACGTTCATGGCATCGCCCTGCGTTATAGGTTTCTTCACCCGCGAGGCCAGATGCGGATGCGCAATCTCCACCGTTTTCTCGGCAAGAATGAACGCGCGATACACTGTGTTCTTCAACTCGCGCACGTTGCCCGGCCACGAATATGTGCGCAGCATGTCGATCGCACGTTTGCTGAACGACTTGTTGGTGCCTTCCTGCGCGTTCATCTCGGCGAGAAAATGCTGCGCAAGAAATTCGCGGTCGCTGTCGCGTTCACGCAGCGGCGGCGCGCGCAATGGAAACACGGCCAGCCGATACATCAAGTCTTCGCGCAGGCCATTCTCCTTGACCGCCACGATCGGGTCGCGATTGGTCGCGGCGATCACACGGACATCGGAGTGAATCAGCTCATTACCGCCGACTCGAAAGAACGTTCCGGTTTCAAGTGCGCGTAACAGCTTCACTTGCCGCACCGGCGACATCTCGGTCACTTCATCCAGGAACAGCGTTCCGCCATTCGCATGTTCGAAATAACCAAGGCGTCCTTGGACCGCGCCGGTAAAACTCCCTTTCTCGTGCCCGAAGAGTTCCGGCTCGATAAGATTATCGGGAATAGCCCCGCAATTGACCGCAACGAACGGGGCATCGCGCCGCGCGCTTTGATCGTGAATGGTACGAGCAATGAGTTCCTTGCCGGTTCCCGATTCACCGATGATCAACGCCGTGGCATCAGTTGCGGCCACACGTTCTATCTGCGAGTAAAGCTCCATCATCACGGGCGATGAACCGTACAGAAGTCCAAACGACTTCAACCCGGCAATCTCTCCCGCGTTACGTTTCTTCTGCGATGGCGTATCGCCGGAGGCGACGGCCGGCGAGTCCAGATCGGTTGACGCCATGAGTCTTTAAGTCCTGCAAATGTTGTTCGGGCGACAGGGTTTGGCCGGGCGCCAGGACAAGGCGGCAGCACAGTGTTGCGCTGATTCCCGCCCTGTTGGTGGCAGGGAGGCAGCTTCGGCCCCACTATCGCTCAGGGTGACGAAGCATCGTTTAATGGCAGCAGGCCTGGACATTTCAATGAAAGCCGCAAGCGTGCAACTCATCTCGTAATCCGTATTTAACCATCCGCAACGACTTAGCGGCAACGTGCTTTGTTCTGCTTGAGTAATCGCAACACGATTAGCCGCGTGGTACGCCATATTGCGCGCAAACTCCGGAAACCTTCACCGATACCTTGCCTCATTTACACGCGCTGTACGTAATTGTTACGTGCGTCCGGGTATTCACACGCGCGCAATCGATGCAACCCGGCCTGCAATGACCCATCACAAACCGGCTTCGGTCGATATGGCACGGTTTCTGCGTAGCACGTGGCATCTGCAAACGAACGGCCGTGACCCGGCACAGACAGCCATGGAAGATTCCCTGCATTTCGACATCCACGTGCAACAGCGCGCTCGTCCAGCACGTCGTGCACGTGCGCCGCAGCGCGCCGAGGAGCGTCCGGAACTCCTGGCGGCCGAGCCGATCAA
>NZ_JBSIPA010000715.1:0-2096 GCF_053574605.1 Caballeronia sp. M23-90
CTTTCTTGAGCCGCTCTCGTCGCGCCCGCAGCACCGAGAAAAACGTAAAAACCAATCCTCATTCAGTCAGACGTGTTTAGGAATGCTCTGATTAATCGGGCGGATCTTTACGCCCAGACTCGATCTCCGTGCTGCATGGCATCGCGTGCATTGACCGCAATATTGATGATCGCGAATTCGAGCTCCGTGGCGTCGGCGCGCACGCCCCACATGTCGGGCGAAACCTGCACCTTGACCTGAATCTTCTCGCCGACCGCCGTTTCGATCAGCCCGGCCGCAGCGGGCAGCCACGTGGTGAGATCGATGGCTTCCTGCTTGAGCGGCTGCTTGCGGGCAACGCTGAGCAAACGCCGGGCGAGCGCTTCGGCGCCCGCAGTCGCGCGTTCCACCGCCAGCACTTCCCGTTCAAGCCCGTTGAAGTTCTTGCGCCGCGCCAACTCCATATTCGCCGATACCACCATCAGCAGGTTATTGAAGTCGTGCGCCACGTTCGCGACCAGATTACCGAGCGCGCCCATGCGCCGCAGTTGCCGGCTCGACGCTTCCGCCGAAAGCCGCATGGCCACTTCCGCCTGCCAACGTTCCCATGCGGATTGCTGCGAGCGCAACTGGCGCAGCGAGAACAACACGAGCAACCAGACCGCGATGCACGGCACGGCCGTGATCACCGCGATCAGCGCGTAATGCTGGCGCCAGTTCGCAAAGATGACGGACGTCGGAAAACCGCTTGCCACGTATAGCGGATAGTCGCCCACTCGCCGGAAAGCCAGGATCCGTTCGACACCGTCCACGCTCGAATTCACCCGCACGCGCCCGAACAATTCATTGCTGCGCATGGCCGACGTGAACGCTGAGTTTCGAGCGTGGGACACGTTGGAAGGACCCGGCGGTTCGCGCACGAGAATGCCGCCGTCGCGCCGGTAAAGTCCCACGGTCACGCCCGGATCGCCGTTCGATAAATCGTTGTAGAAGCTTGAGAAATATTCGCGCTTCAGCGCGATCGATACCAATCCGAGGAAATGTCCGTCGCTCGCGCTGCGCCCGACGCTCGTCGTGAATACATCGCTCTGGGCGATCTTGCCCACGAGCGGAAGCGAAAAATACGGTTCAGGACGAATGGCGCGGCCATTAACGAAGTCATCGCGTGTACCAATGGAAATTGACGGTACCGGATAAAAGCGGTTGCTCGCCAGCATGTCGCCCGTAGCGCCGAAAACGGTGATTCCGGCGACGTGCGCGAAAGATTCGCCTATCTCGCTCAGGCGTTCGTGAATCGGCTTCTGGTTTGCATGGATGCGGGCGTCGTCACTGTTGCCGAGCATCTCCACGACGCGCATCGACATCTGGCGGTTCAGGTCGAGCACCTTGCTCGCATGTTCGTCGGCGACGCGTGCGATGCGGTCGGCGATATCGTCGGCATCTTCCATGCGGCGCTGGTAATCGTAATAACCGTAGCCGAGCAGAAACGCGACCGGAAACAGAATCGATGCCGCCAGCACCATCAGCAAGATCCGCCGCGTTCCGGCGAAATTGCGCAAGGGCAAGGGCAAGTCGAGTGCCGAGGAATCCGACGAATGCAAGGCGCGAAGTCTCCAAATCGGGTAACCCGGTCGTCCGGCGAGCAGGTCGCATGAGCGTATGACCCGGCATCGGGTTACGTCAATAGCGTCCTGAAGCCGGGCGACGGAAAAGCTGGATAACCAGCCGATCGCGCGCGGGGCAAGGCTCTTGCGTGCTTTGTATTATGTGCCGGAAATAACAGGGGCGTGCGTAGGCAAACACGTTCAGCGATACGGCGGGCAAAAAAAAGCCGGCTACATCGATCGATGCAACCGGCCACCTTCATGCCTGAACACCTGCTTACTGCGGTTTCGACATGGCGCCGCCATTAGGCGCCGCAACGTTGCCGTTGTTGTTCGTGCTGCTGCCGTTGGCCTTCATGTTCGGCGTGGTGCCCGTTCCCGTGCCCATGCCACCGCCGGTTGCGGTGCTGCCCGGCGCTGCGCCCATGCCGGCACCGTTTGCGCCGCCCGAATTCGCGCCGCCCATGCCACCTCCGCCGCCGACACCCGCGCCGTTACCGCCGGCTCCGCCTA
>NZ_JBSIPA010000716.1:0-2083 GCF_053574605.1 Caballeronia sp. M23-90
TCAGCACGTTGCCCTCGAGCACGACGGGCTCGCGCGGACGCGACTGATGACGCCAGTCCCACCCCGGCGGCGTGACGATCCGGATAGCCGTCGGCAAGTTCTGGAAACGCGGGCTGAGCAAGGTCAGCAACTCCCCGCTCGCCGATGAAAGATTCAACGCATGCTGGAAGTGGCTGTGCACCCAGAACCGCCGCGTCTCGCGCGGGCCGTGCTCGGCAAGGTAGCCGACTGAAGACACTTCAAAGGTGAGGAGCGCCATGGTCCGGTGCCTGGGAAGTCAGTTGAGGATCAGCCGCGCAAACCGTCGATCACTGCCGTCGCGTCGCTCACCCAGCCAAAGATCGCGCCCTGCGCCTTGATCATTTCCAGCGCCGATTTCTGGAATTCGGGAAAATACGATCCAACGCAATCGGCCGGGATGATGCATTCGTACCCGCGATCATTGGCTTCGCGAACCGTGGTCGTCACGCAGACCTCAGTGGTGACGCCGCACACGATGAGCGTCTTGATCCCATGGTTTTGCAGGATCAACTGCAGGTCGGTTTCATAAAACGCGCCCTTGCCGGGTTTGTCGATGATGGGTTCGCCGATCGCCGGATACAGCTCCGGAATGATGTCGTGACCGGCTTCCCCGCGCACGAGGATGCGGCCCATGGGTCCGTCCGTACCAATGAATTGCTTGCCGCCGCGCGTGAGTTTGGCCGGCGGACAATCCGCCAGATCCGCACGATGTCCTTCGCGCGTGTGAATGATCAGGAGCTGAGCGTCCCGTGCGGCCTTCAACAATTTCCTGCATGGCTCGATGGCCGTGCGCACGAGCGATACGTCATTGCCCAGCGCTTCGCCGAATCCGCCCGGCTCAACAAAATCACGTTGCATGTCGATGATGACCAATGCCGTCGTTGCCGGATTGAATGGCAATGCGAATGGCTCTGCCTGAAACGATTTTTGTGGCATTTCAATTTTCCTTGATTAATGTCAGGACGCGAAATATTCAGTTGGTTCTTGCCGGCATCGTGAATAACCTGTCGATTTATTATATGGAGGTTCTTTCCATCGCACGAAAGAAATTTCGATGCATTTATAGATTATTCATTATCCAAGAAGGTTAACTCCATACGTTTCTGATTTTTAATAAAACCATTATCACGAATGGACTCCGTGCCTATTGCGTTCGGATAAATCGGTGAGCGACATAATGGCGCGGCGCGTGAATCAGAACACACCATCGCACGCCGAAATTTTCCTGGCAGCCCGGCAAGACACGTTCATTCCTCTGATGTTTGAGCTTTGGATCCCGCACATCGCCGGGGTCCCCGCCGAACCCTCGAATTACCCCGCTTTCCCGGCTCTTATCAGCCGATGGCATTGCGGCGACCCACGCAATAATTCACTCACTGGATAACGGCACGTCGCCTGGGCGCAAGACTCAAGCAACCTAGACCGTTCAACCGCAATAAAACAGCGTGGGCGCAAGCTCAACGGGGGTCAAATGAACATCCGCAAATTCATCGGTGCTACGAGTCGCGACGCGTTTCGTCTCGTGCGCGAGGCACTGGGTCCGGATGCGGTGGTCCTGTCGAACCGGGTGACGGAAGATGGCAGCGTCGAAATCGTGGCCGTGGCCGACGGCGATCTCGCGAAGATTTCCCCGAAAGCGGCTGCGCAGCAACGTGAACTGAAGCTGAGAGAAGCGCCGGTGAGCACGAGCGCTCCCACAGCGCATCACGCTTCCAACCCCTACGCCAGCGGCGATGTCTTCTCGTCCGTGTTCGGCGCAAATCCGGAACCGCTCGACGCGCTCGACGATAACGAACCCGCGCCCGAAGCCGAGCCGTTGCCGCGCCGCATGCGCGCAGCGCAAGAAGATTCATCGCGCACCATGGCCGAATCGAACCCTTGGCTGATCGAACATGCGCGACGTGTTGCGCAGACAGTTACCGAAGGCCTGCCGCAGCGTTCGATGAGTGCATCGGCGGCAATTGCCAAGGGACTCGGAAGTCCCGTTACCGTCGTGCCGCAGGAAGCGCATCAACCCGCCGACGCGCCCGAATGGACGCGCGAAGCCGCCCAGCTCGCAGCA
>NZ_JBSIPA010000717.1:0-2083 GCF_053574605.1 Caballeronia sp. M23-90
TTCCCCGCGCACGCGCCGCGCGTCACGCGCAATTCGTTATCGATCTGAAGTTGCGCGAGTTGCGGCAAGACGTCGATCGACACGCCGCCTTCCGGATTCGGCGTCAGCGTGAACGACAGCGACTTGAACGCGTAGAGCAGCGGGTCGGGACCGACGTTATAGGGCGCGGTTTCGTCGGCATCGAAGGCGGGGAGGTCGCGTGTCGACGGATCGAAGTAACGCTTGTCCAGCACCAGCGCGCCGTCGATGCCCGAAATGCCGTTGCGGCGGATCTGGTCCACGAGATCGATCAGTTCTTCCGGCACGAGCTTGGGATCGCCCGTGCCCTGGACATAAAGATTGCCGTGAAGGATGCCGTTGGCATCGACTTCGCCGTCGGCATAGGCCGTCGTTTTCCAGCGATAGTCAGGTCCCAGCAGCGACAAACCCGAGTAGGTCGTGACCAGTTTCATGGTGGACGCGGGCATCATCGGCACGTTTGCGTTGAGCGCGACGAGCGGTACGCCGCCGGCGCCGATGCGCTGAACCACCACGCTCATCGATGAAAGCGGCACATGCGCCCGTGCGAGCGCTGCCATGACGGTGGGCGGCAACGGGCCGGCGGGAACCGCGACGCGCTCGAAGTTGTTCTTCCTGGCGGCCTTCTCGGCCTTGGTGGTCTTGAGCGCCTTGGTCGTCCTCGCGACCGCGCTTTTGCCGGCCTGCTTTTGCGATTCTGTTTTTGTGCCGCCGCCGCTGCGGGCCTCGGCGGGCGTGCTCAGGCCCATACCTAGCGCCGATACAACCACGGCCAGCGCCGTGACAGCGCGCCACCCTTTGCCGATGGAAACTTTTGTGGTCTGCAGTGATGCTCTATACATGTGTTCGGATCGTGTTCGTGCTGCGGTTTTGCGGACGCCGGCTAACGGAGTGCCGGTATTGTAGAGGCGCTTGTGATTACGATTGTTAATTCCGCGTCTTTCAGAGTCATCACGGCATGAGGCCGTTGGCGAGACGTCCGGGCAACGCCTGCTCCGCCGCGTTTATCTTTCGGTCGCTGTGCCACAGCAAATCGATATCGATATCGGCCAGACATCAAAAAGGTCATAGACGATTCGACGCAGGTTGCGACGGCGGTGCTGGACAACAGCACCGCCTTTTTTTGTCGCAAAACGTCGATGAAACCGGGATGCATCAACCCGGCCGCTATCCCAAAATTAATACCACTTGAATACCAATTTACGACCGGCTAGTCTTCTTCGTTCAGAGAAATCCATGCGGTGATCAAGAACCGCAGCGAGGAGGAGACGTGACCAGATTCCAGTCATTATGTTTTGCAATCCTAACAACAACGTGCGGTGCGTCGGCAGGGGCTGAACCTCCGGCGTTCGAGGACGACGAACTGACGCGCGGCACCGCGCAGCCTTGGCGTTCCGAAGAGATGCCCAGTCTTTTCTCGAAGTCCGAGACGACCGTCAGTACGACGTTTTACTCAAGAAACCGGCATGCGACCGATCACGCCGGTGATATCCATGTCAACGCGCTCTCATTGGGTATCGACTGGCGCTCGGGCTATGCGGCGGGTCCGTGGGGATTTGTCGGCGCGGACGTGTCGGGATTCACCAACCTCCGGGTCGCGCCGGGCACAGGCTTGTCGGAAGTGCTTTATCACGACTATCGCGATGACGCCGACAAGACCTATGCAACGCTCGCCCATGCTGCGCTGAAATGGCGCAGCACCGCGACGGGTGACGGATGGCAGGTTCGGGCGGGTTATACGCCGCTGAGTGTCGGCACGCTCGGGTCATCGGGCGGATTGCACTCGCACGCGTACCGCGGCGCCGAAGTGAAATATCACGTGGCGGGCTGGGAGTTCGGCTACGCGCTCGCCGATCAGTTCCGCAATGAATGGGACAACCGCTTCCGGCCGATGACCAATGCGTGGCATCAGAACCGCGATCAATACGACGGCACGGCGAGCCGGATCGACTATGTGCATAGCGCGGGGATCCGGTACGAGGCGGCTGCCGATACCTATGTCGATGGCGGCGTGGGCGAGGGCAAGCGCTACAGGCGCAACGCGCAGGTTGCCGCGACGCGTGCA
>NZ_JBSIPA010000718.1:0-2074 GCF_053574605.1 Caballeronia sp. M23-90
CCTTCAGGTTCGCGGGCAGACCACGCAGCGCCTTGAGCTTCGTCTTGTACGCCTTGAGTTCGGCGGCGTTCGGCAATTTGCCGTGCACGAGCAGATACGCGATCTCCTCGAACTCCGAGGTTCCTGCGATATCCAGAATGTCATAGCCACGATAATGCAGATCGTTGCCCGTCTTGCCGACGGTGCAGAGCGCGGTATTGCCCGCCGTCACGCCCGAAAGCGCGACAGATTTCTTGGGCTTGAACCCGCTGGCAGCGGGTGCTTCTTTCGTCGGGGTATCGCTCATTTGTTCCAGTCTCCTTATCGGATCAACGCAGGAATAACGCTTTATTTGGTCTGATTGAACAGCGCGTCGAGCTTCTGCTCGAAGTCGTGATAGCCAATGCTCTTGTACAATTCCTCGCGCGTCTGCATGGTGTCGAGCACGTTGGCTTGCGTGCCATCGGTGCGAATCGCGCGATACACATTCTCAGCGGCCTTGTTCATCGCGCGGAAAGCGGAGAGTGGATACAGCACGATGGACACATCCACGCTGCGCAGTTCCTCGACCGTGAAGAGCGGCGTCGATCCGAACTCGGTGATGTTGGCGAGAACCGGGACCTTCACGGCATCGACGAATTGTTTGTACATCTTCAGGTCCGTCATTGCTTCCGGAAAGATCATGTCCGCGCCCGCCTCCACACACGCCCGCGCCCGGTCGATCGCCGCGTCCAGTCCCTCGACCGCCAAAGCATCCGTGCGCGCCATGATGACGAAGTTCGCGTCGGTGCGGGCGTCCACCGCGGCCCGCACGCGATCGGCCATTTCCTGCTGCGAGACGATTGCCTTTCCCGGCCGATGACCGCAGCGTTTCGCGCCCACCTGGTCTTCAATGTGCATCGCGCCTGCACCCGCCTTGATCAGCGACTTGACCGTGCGCGCAATGTTGAATGCGCTCGGGCCGAAGCCGGTATCGACATCGACCATCAGCGGCAGGTCGCAGACATCGGTGATGCGGCGGACATCGGTGAGCACGTCGTCAAGCGTGGAGATGCCGAGATCCGGCAGGCCCAGCGATCCCGCCGCGACCCCGCCGCCCGACAAATAGATCGCCTTGAACCCGGCGTGCTGCGCGAGCAGAGCGTGATTCGCGTTGATCGCGCCGACGAGTTGCAAGGGCCGTTCGGCCGCGACCGCTGCGCGGAACTTCGCGCCGGCGCTGAGTGCTGCAGTTGAGCTCATGGAGGTCTCCGGTTTATGCGTCTGGAAGCGCAAGTTGTTTGCCAGTGCCCAAGTTCTTGATTGGGAACAGATTAATCTTTTTTATCGATGCCTGAAAATTTCAGAAATGAAATCATTGTTTGCAGAAGTGAATTAGACTGGAGCATTCGAGCCCGACCCTCCACCCCATGAATCCTCCTCCACGCATCTGGGCCGTAGGTATAAGCAAGCTCCGCGATCTGTATCGCGACATGGCGGCCGAATATGACGGCATTGCCGACCTGCGCATTGTGCCGCTCGGTTACGAGGACGCGGTGCACGAGATCGAGAACGCCGGCGATGCCCGCCCAGATGTGGTCGTTGCTGCCGGATCGAACGGGGCGTACCTGAAGGCGCGAATCGGTGTTCCGGTCGTACTGGTGAACCCGACCGGGTTCGATGTCATGCATGCGCTCGCGCGTGCCCGCCGCGAGGGCGAACCGGTCGGTCTCGTGATGCACGGCGAGACACCCGCTGAAGTCGCCCGCTTTTTCCGCGCGTTCGGTGCGGCGATCGAATGCGCGTCCTACGTGTCGGCGGAGGACGCGGAATCCTGCGTGCTGGATCTGCGTGACCGTGGCGTGCAGGCGATTGTCGGGCCGGGTCTCGTCACGGAACTCGCGGAAAAGGCCGGCATGAAGTCGGTGTTTCTCTACTCGCGAGCGTCCGTTCAAGGCGCGTTCGAAACAGCGCTGGAAGTGGCGCGCGCGACACTCGGCGAGACGCAGCGCCGTCGTCCAGGGTCTGATCGAAGGGTTGCGGGCAACTCAAGCGAATGAAGGAGGCAAAGCGCCGCGAGTTCGAGAATATGGTCCCTGGCGCGATGCGAATCCCA
>NZ_JBSIPA010000719.1:0-2053 GCF_053574605.1 Caballeronia sp. M23-90
TGCTGCCGCCACACGATCCGGATCCAGGTCGAGTGCCACGTAGGACAAGCCCTCGTGCTCCAGCATCCGCGCCAGATTCTGCCCCGCGCGGCCGTACCCGCAGATGATCACGTGACCGCTCTGCTTGATGCTCTGCGTCGCGATCCGCGTCATTTGCAACGATTGCCGCAACCATTCCGTCGATGAAAGCCGCAGCACGATCCGGTCGGCATTCTGGATGATGAACGGCGCGGCGAGCATGGAAAGCAGCATCGACGAAAGAATGGCCTGCAGCAAGACGGGCTCGACAAGATGTTTATCGAGGATCAGGTTCAACAGCACGAAACCGAATTCGCCGGCTTGCGCCAGATTCAGGCCGGTGCGCATTGCCACACCCGGCGGTGAGCCGAAAAGCCGCGCAAGTCCGGTGATCATCACGGCCTTGAGCAGGATCGGCACGACGAAAAATCCGGCCACGAGAAACGGATGCTCCCAGATCACACGCGGATTGAGCAGCATGCCGGTGGTCACGAAGAAAAGACCCAGCAGCACGTCGCGAAACGGCTTGATGTCCTCTTCCACCTGATGCCGGTAAGGCGTCTCGGCAATCAGCATCCCCGCGATGAAAGCGCCGAGCGCGAGCGACAAGCCGAATTTATCGGTGATGAACGCAGCGCCGAGCGTCACCAGCAGCAGGTTCAGCATGAAGAGTTCTTGCGACCGCCGGCGTGCCACGATGTTGAACCAGCGCGTCATGAACTTCTGGCCGACGAACAGCAACACGGTCAACGCGACCACGATTTTTACGGCCGCAATCGCGAGCCAGAACGCCAGTTCCTTTGAATTTCCGTTGCCAAATGCCGCAATGATGATCAGCAGCGGCACTACGGCCAGATCCTGGAACAACAGCACGCCGAAGATGTTGCGGCCGTGCTCGGATTCGAGTTCGAGCCGTTCGGCGAGCATTTTCGACACGATCGCGGTCGACGACATGGACAGCGCGCCGCCAAGCGCAATGCTTGCTTCCCACGACATATCGGTGAAGAAGTTCGCAATCCAGCCAAACAGCAGCGCAAGCAGGATCGTCCCGCCAACCTGGCTTGCGCCAAGTCCGAACACAATCCTGCGCATCGATCTCAATTTCGATAACGAAAACTCGAGCCCGATGGAAAACATCAGGAACACGACGCCAAATTCAGCGAGATGCTGCGCGCGCTCGCTGTCCGGCGCAATGCCCGCGGCATGCGGCCCGACAATGATTCCCACCGCCAGATAGCCCAACATGGGCGGCAGGTTGAAAAAGCGGAACACGACGACGCCGACCACCGAACACAGCAGTAGCAGCAACGTCATTTCAAGCGGAGAAGTCATCCGTCTGGAATCCTCGTTGGTCGTTGGATTGCGGATCGGCTTCATCCATGCGCCGGGTTGTCGACCAGCGCAACTGGAAGCCCGACCTGCGTGGGCGGATGAGCGCGGAAAAAGCGGCGGGCAAAAGCCCGTCAGCCACGTCCGGCGCGGCATAAAGGTGCCTTTGATATACTCCGCGCATGATAGCGAAAATCAATGGCGACCGGGCACTCGCGCTGGCTCGCACCGTGCTCGAAATTGAAGCCGACGCTGTTCGAGGCCTGTCCGCTCAACTCGATGACAACTTCACCGGCGCCGTCGAATTCCTGCTCGGATGCAAGGGCCGCGTGGTGGTTTCGGGCATCGGAAAATCCGGGCACATTGCCCGCAAATTCGCGGCTACGCTCGCGAGCACCGGCACGCCCGGTTTCTTCGTTCATCCGGCGGAAGCCAGTCACGGCGATCTTGGCATGGTAACCGCTGATGACGTGTTTATCGCGTTATCGAACTCTGGCGAAACTTCTGAACTCGTCGCCATTCTGCCGATCATCAAGCGCCTCGGCGCCAAGCTGATCGCCATCACGGGAAGCCCCGAATCCAGTCTCGCTAAACTCGCCGACGTGCATCTGAACGCACACGTCGACAAGGAAGCGTGCCCGATGAACCTCTCGCCAACCGCCAGCACGACCGCGGTTCTCGCGCTGAGCGACGCGCTCGCGGTCGA
>NZ_JBSIPA010000071.1:0-19650 GCF_053574605.1 Caballeronia sp. M23-90
TGGCCGGTCAGATGGCCGAGGCTGAAAGCGGTTACCGGCAGGTCTTGCAGCAACGTCCCGATCACGTCGATGCGTCCAGCGCGAGGCCAAGCGCACGGTCCAGCAACTTCGCGGCTTCCAGGTCCTCGCCACGCTGATGCAGAAGGACGCCGAGGTGATGCAGCGCATCGACGTGATCGGGACGTTGCTGCAAGACCTGCCGGTAACCGCTTTCAGCCTCGGCCATCTGACCGGCCTGATGGTGACTGAAAGCTCGGGCATACGGTTCGGCGAGTTGGTTCATGGCAGGCGTTTTCAGCGAAGTGGATGACCTGTTCATCCTAATTCGCGTGTTATCGGCCAGCTATCGGATCAGTCTTATCCCTTGTTTCCCGATTTGAAGTTATGCATTTCGCGTCGGCGCGGATCAGTCTTTTTCGCCAGGCGAATGGAAACCCGGCTTGCCAATCTGGTCGGGCGTTTGCGGCACACGGCGGAATCGCGATGTGTCGTAACCCATCTCGTCCAGGCGGCCGAGCAGTTCGCGATATTTCGCATCGCTGATGTTTGGCGAGCGCGCAAAGATCCAGCCGAGCTTGCGGTCCGAATATCCGATGATCGTGTACTGGTAGTCGTCATCCACGTAAAGCGTCTTCTGGCTTGCGTAGATTGGCCAGAAGATCCGCACGCTCCATTCCGCGTTGTTCGAACCCGGAACCACGGAATCCGTGAATTGATAATGCTTCAGCGGGGCATCGAACGAATTCTTGTGCGCGTAGTACGAGTCGTCGATCTTGCCGTCATCGCGCAACTTCCATTCGGCATAACTGCCAACGAAATCTTTCTCGGCGAAATACGGAATGTTCGCGATGATGTACCAGCGGCCCATGTAACGCGGGAGATCAACCGATGGCGCAAGCTTCAGTTCATTCGCTGCGCGCGGATTGGGATTGCGTGGCGAAGAGATGCATGCGCTCAGAACAAGCGCCACTGCGGACAAAAGAACGACAACGCGAAGAGCACGGGACATGAGCGCACCAAAATTGTTAGGGCGTGTATGCATTGATACGCACGTTCGCCCTGAGCGGTTTCACGGGATCAACAATGGCGCAAGTTGCAGGCCCAGCGCTTCGATTGGCGTCAAATACGCCGTACCTTCACCTTCTTGCCCTTCACCTTTCCAGACGACAACCGGTTCACCGCCTTATCGGCAATATCCCGCGATACCGCCACGTAGGTGACCATATCCGTCACATTGATCTTGCCGATCTGCGAGCCTTCGAAACCGGCGTCGCCGGTGAGCGCGCCGAGCACGTCACCCGGACGGATCTTTTCCTTGCGGCCGCCAAGGATCTGCAATGTGGCCATGGGCGGCTGGAGGTGACCCGGCGTCGCCGGCGTCAGTTCGCTCAGCTTGTGCCATTCCACTTCCTTTTTCTGCGCCTGTTCGATCGAACTCACGCGCGCCATTTCATTCATGCTCGCGAGGCTCAGCGCCCAGCCTTCCTGATCCGCGCGGCCCGTTCGGCCGATGCGGTGAACGTGGATCTCCGGATCTTGCGTGACATCGACGTTGATCACCGCTTCCAGTTGCGCGATATCGAGGCCGCGCGCGGCGACATCGGTGGCGACCAGCACCGAGCAGCTTCGATTGGCGAACTGCACGAGCACCTGGTCGCGCTCGCGTTGTTCGAGTTCACCGTGCAGCGCCAGCGCATGAAAACCTTGCGCGACGAGTACATCGAGCAGATCGCGGCATTGCTGCTTCGTGTTGCAGAACGCGAGCGTGCTCACCGGCTGGTAGTGATCGAGCAGGAGGCCAACGGCGTGCAGGCGCTCGTTGTCATCGACTTCGTAGAAACGCTGCTTGATCTTCGCATTCGTGTGCTGCTCGGTGAGCTTGATTTCCTGCGGTTTGCGCAGGAACTGCTGGCTCAGCTTCGCGATGCCCTCCGGATACGTCGCCGAAAACAGCAAGGTCTGGCGATCCTTCGGACATTGTTTGGCAACCGCGACGATGTCATCGAAAAAACCCATGTCGAGCATGCGGTCGGCTTCATCGAGTACGAGGGTCTTGAGCGCGCTCAGTTCCAGCGTGCCGCGTTCCAGGTGGTCCATGAGACGTCCCGGCGTGCCCACGGCAATGTGGCAGCCATGTTCGAGACTTGCGATCTGCGGGCGCATTGGCGAGCCGCCGCACAGCGTCAGGATCTTGATGTTGTCTTCCGCGCGCGCGATCCGGCGAATCTCCTGCGTCACCTGGTCGGCGAGTTCGCGCGTCGGGCACAGCACGAGCGCCTGCACGGAGAAAAGCTTCGGGTCGATCTTAGCGAGCAACGGCAATGCGAACGCGGCGGTCTTGCCGCTGCCCGTCTTCGCCTGCGCGATGAGATCGTGGCCCGCGAGCGCGAGCGGCAGGCTTGCGGCCTGGATCGGGGTCATCGTGAGATAACCGAGTTGTTCGAGGTTCGCCAGCATTGCCGGCGACAGCGGCAAGGCGCTGAATGAAGTGGGCGTGGTCATGAGCGTGTTTCTCTACTTCGCGGCAGGTTTCGGCGGGACCGAATTGTCCTGCTCGTAGGTGATGGTGCCGTCGGGCGCGTCGTGGCGCAGCACTTTATTGCGCGCGCCGCACATGGGGCAGCGGAACATCAGGCCCTGGCCTTCGTTCTTGATGAGCACGTCGGCAAGTTGCCATTCGGCGCCGCATGGCTGGTTTCGGCAGATAAACATGATTGGATTGAGCGTAATGGATGGGGTTGCGGCCTGAAAAGGGCGCCGATCCGTCCGGCGCACGCTGTTTTTGCGCAATTGAAGCCGAAGTGTACGCGTAGACGGTGGGATTACCTCGTTTTACGGCGTTTTTACGGGCCTCGCCGTCTTTCGCATCGGATCGATCCGTTAAACTGACATTTACTAAAACGATGCCCTGACCCGCCCTATCGATGCGAATCCTGCACACCTCGGACTGGCACCTAGGCCAGTATTTTCTCGGGCATTCACGACAAATCGAGCACCAGAAGCTGATCGAGTGGCTGGTCGAGCAGACCCGGGTGCATGGGGTCGATTCGGTTCTGATAGCCGGCGATATCTTCGATACCGGTGCGCCGCCCAGCTACGCCCGCGAGCTGTATTACTCGCTGATCCTGGCGCTGCGCGACGCCGGCGTCGGTCTGACGCTGCTCGCGGGGAATCATGACTCCGTTGCCGTGCTCGAGGAATCGCGCAACTTGCTGACGGCGTTGAATACAGTCGTAATTCCGTCCGTGCAGGACGACCCGAACGAACAGGTCCGCGTCCTCAATACACACGATGGCCACCCCGGCGCGATTGTCTGCGCGATTCCGTTCATTCGTCCGCGTGATGTCCTGCAGAGCATCGCGGGGCAAAGCGCGCGTGACAAACAGCAGTCGCTGCAAGACGCAATCCACGCGCATTACCAGGCGTTGTTTGCGTTGGCCGAGGCGAAGCGCGTTGAACTCGGTGCGCATTTGCCGATCATCGCGACCGGGCATTTGACGACAGTCGGTGCGAGCGCAAGCGAATCCGTGCGCGAGATTTATGTCGGCGCGCTGGAGGCGTTCCCGACCGCTGCGTTTCCGGCGGCCGACTACATCGCGTTGGGGCATATTCATCGGCCGCAGAAGGTTGGCGGGTTCGAGCATATTCGCTACAGCGGGTCGCCGATTGCATTGAGCTTCGACGAAGCGCGGCAGCAGAAAGAGATGCTGCTTGTGGACGTTTCGGCGGATGGGCTTCAAAGCGTGACCGTGCTCGACGTTCCGTGCTTCCAGACCTTGTTGTCGGTCAAAGGATCGTTGAAGGAACTGGAAGCCGCGGTTGAGGCTGTTTCAGCCCAGGCGCACGAAGGCGAGACGATATGGCTCGAAATCGTCGTCTCCGCCGACGACTATCTCAGCGATCTGCAAACGCGCATCCAGAAGATGACCGGGAACCTGCCCGTCGAAGTGTTGCGCGTTCGTCGCGAGCGCTCGTCCGCTTCGAGCACGTTGCAATCCCAGGCCAGGGAAACCTTGAACGAACTCACGCCCGACGATGTTTTCGCACGCCGCCTGCAATCGGAAACCATCGACGACGACACGCGCTCGCAGCTTTTGCAGATGTATCGCGAAGTCGTCGCGCAGATTGGCGAGGCCAATGCATGAAGATCTTGTCGTTGCGTTTGCGTAATCTGAATTCGCTCAAGGGCGAGTGGAAGATCGATTTCAGCCAGCCGCCGTTTCGCGATAACGGCCTGTTCGCCATCACCGGTCCGACCGGCGCCGGCAAGACAACCTTGCTCGATGCCATCTGTCTCGCGCTCTATCACCGCACGCCGCGCATGGATACGGTCTCGCAAGGCACGAACGAGCTGATGACGCGCCACACGTTCGAATGCCTCGCGGAAGTCGAGTTCGAAGTGAAGGGCGAAGGGTATCGTGCATTCTGGAGTCAGCGACGCGCACGCGATAAAACCGACGGCAATCTGCAGGCACCAAAGGTCGAACTCGCGCGGCTGGACGGGACGATCCTGACGGAGCGCATTGTCGATAAACTGCGCAAGGTCGAAGAGATCACGGGGCTGGATTTCGGCCGCTTCACCAAATCGATGATGCTCGCCCAAGGCGGTTTCGCCGCGTTCCTGGAAGCGAAGGCGAATGAGCGCGCCGAGTTGCTTGAAGAGCTTACCGGCACCGATATCTATGGCACGATCTCACAGCACGTGTTCGAGCGCACGCGGGATGAAAAGCTCGCGCTCGATACGCTTTTGGTCCGCGCCGACGGCGTTCAGTTGCTGAGCGAAGAAGAGCGTAACGCGAAGCAGCAGGAAGTCATCGCGCTCGCCGCTCAGGAAATCACGCTGGGCAAACAAGCCGAATCAACACGCGCGATGCACGCGTGGCGGGTGGCGTTATCGGACGCTGAAAAGCAGCTTGAACAGGCGTCGCTCAACCAGCAGCAGGCCGATGCAAAAATCGCCGATGCCAAGCCTTTGCTCGATCGCCTCGCCGCAAGCGAGCCTGCGGAAAAGCTGCGCGCTGATCACACGGCAATGCTTTCGGCGCGCGAGAGGCACGCGGAAACCTTGCGTCAAGCGGCGGCTGCGCGGAACGAAAAACAAGCCGCCGCGCTCGATGCCGCGCGGGGTTTGCGTTTGGCTTCTGTGATGGGAACGCGGGTGGCGCAGCTTCGTGAACACGGGTTGACTACCGTGTCGGCGGAAATCAAATCAATTCAGTCCACGCTCGATCAACATCCGCATCGAAGCAAACTTGGTGAGCAAATCGTGCTTTGGCAACATCAATTCGATGCACGTCAACAGACGTTGAACGACATCGAATTGATTCGCACAAAGCATGTCGGATTGCGTGCGTCGATAGAGAAACAGGCGGGGGACATCAGCGCCAAGCTCAAAGCGATGTCCAACGCAATGGGCGCGGCAGAACTGGCGCGAAAAACTGAACGGGAACAGCTTGAGAAACTTTCTAGCATGCTCAGTGGGGAAAGCGAGGCGGACTTGAAGACACGTTGCCAGCGTCTTCAAGACCAGCATTATCTGTTCGGGAAACTAGTGGAAGTTGGTGAGGCAGTTACGCGCGGGACCCGTCAACTTGCTACGGACCGTGAAGAACTGGCGAAAAGAAGCGCTGCGAGCGTGTTGCTCGCCGACCAGCACGCTCGCCTTGCCAAAGACATCGAAACCCTCACCGAACAAGTCCAGGACAAACGCAAACTGCTTGATCAGGAGCGGCGCATTCTGGACCTTGCCGGACATCGCGCAGCATTGCAGCCTGACGAAGCGTGTCCGTTGTGCGGATCGACGGAGCATCCGTCCATCGATGTTTATCAAGCGCTCGATGTTTCATCGACCGAACATGCATTGAAGGAAAAAGACACAGCGTTGCGTGGCAAAGGCAAGGAGCTTCTCGCCGCAAATGTGGCAATCGCCGAATCGAATGCCAGTGTGAGCGCGCTCAAAAAGCGTATCGATACATGGCTGCAAGATGACAAGGGTTATGCCGAGAGCTGGCAGATGTTGTGCGCAGAACTTGGACTCGAAACAGTTGACCGTGACGCGCTCAGCGCGCTCGTGCAGCAACATATGGCGAAGTTGAAGTCGGCTCAGGAAACAATCGCGGCGGTGGATCAACAGAAGATCTTGATTCATCAGCACGCGACCGCCGCGAACGCGGCGGAGCGGTTCGCGCTCGAACAGCAATATGCGTTGAAGATGAGCGAAGAGCGCCAGAACGCCGACGAAAAGTCGCTGAAGGAGATGGCCGACCAAGCCGAAGCCTTGCAAACCACGTTGCTCAAGAAAGAACGCACGCTCGATGAATCGGTTATTTCCGCCGGTCACGCGCGACCCGATTCGTGGACGCAATGCCAAGCGTGGCTTGCTGAACGCGATAACGAATGGAAGGCTTGGCAGAAGGCATCGGAGCGTGTTCGTGCATTGAATCAGCAGGCGGATCGCTTGAAACAATCGCTCGAAACTGCATCGACTGACGCGGCAAAATGGTGCGTGCGCTGGACGGCTTGCGAGAAGGATTTCCCCGAGTTGCAAGCCGATCCAATTGCCGCGACCGACGATCCGGACGCGGCCTTCATATCCGCAATACACCGCTACGAAACTGCACGCGACAAAACCAGTTCGCTCGAAGGCACCGAGCGCACGATGGCAACGCGTTTGAGCGAAGAGCAAGCGCACGCGGAGAAAACGTCGGCTGCGTGGTTGAATGCTTTGACCCGCAGCGTTTTCGCCGATGAACAATCGTTCCTGTCGGCGCTCCTGTCCCACGAAGAGCGCGACCGGTTGCAAACGCAGAAGCGCGAACTCGACGAACTATCGACAACGGTTCGCACACTGCGCGCGAACGCGGAAAACCGTCGCGCGGAATTGCTGAAAGACCCGAAGACGGATCAGGACGCCGAAGCGCTGAATCGCATGCTGGAAGATCTGGCCGCGTCTATAAAAATGCTAAGCCAACAACAAGGCGGCCTTCGCGCGACGCTTCAAGGCGACGACAAACGCCGCGTCGAACAACAGGCGTTGTACCGACAGATCGATACACAACGCGCCCAATACGACTTGTGGCAGCGCCTGAGCAGCCTGATCGGTTCCGCCGATGGCGCGAAGTATCGGAAGTTCGCGCAGGGCCTCACGCTCGATCATCTGATCTACCTCGCGAACCGCCAACTCATGCAATTGCATGGGCGCTATCAACTCAATCGGAAGCTTGCCGGCGAGCTGGAAATGGAAGTGCTCGACATGTGGCAAGGCGATATTGCACGCGATACACGCACGTTATCAGGCGGCGAAAGTTTCCTTGTGAGTCTGGCGCTTGCGCTGGCTTTATCGGATCTGGTGAGCTTCAAGACGTCCATCGATTCATTGTTCCTCGATGAAGGGTTCGGCACGCTCGATGGCGAAACGTTGGAGATTGCGCTCAATGCGCTCGATTCATTGAACGCGAGCGGCAAGATGATCGGCGTGATCAGCCATGTGGAAGCGCTCAAGGAGCGCATTCCGTTGCAGATCAAAGTGACGAAAAGCGTCGGAATCGGATTTTCGACGGTGGAAGTCGTGGGCGCTTAAGACGCGGCTTTATTGACCACGATCTCTTTCGCCGCAAGCTTTTGCACAATGAAGAACGGCACGTCGAGACGCCATTCACCGTTTCGCACAACCGCGTCGTAGTCGAATAAAGGCTTACCGTCGGCGGCGCTGAAAACAAGCTTTTGCGCGGCGCCATCGGCAAGCGAGCTGACACCGCCGATTGCCTGGTAACTCGTATTGCTGCCGACGTGAAACTTCTCGGTGTTCCATCGGTTCGGCGCGTGCGGCGGGAATGGTTTTGCGTCATGGAAACCGAACAGGTCGTCGTGAGTCAGCACGCTTTTACGCAGCGTCGGCCAGACATTGGTGCGCAAATAATGCTGATCGATGAACCGGCCGCTATCGGCGTTGGTGGCGGCAAATTGCTGCATCGATTGAACCGCGTTCTTCAATACGCCCCCGCAGCCTCCCCAGAGCCCCGCGAGAATCAGTTCGGTATGCGTGAAGTAATCGCGAAGGACGTGGAAGTAATACGGGCTTTTAATCCATTCCTGCACCGCGGCGGCTTCCCGCTCAGAGAGCAACGCGTCGGCATCGCGAAGCAGGAAGCGTTTGACCTTCGGATCGTCGATAACCAGAAAGCGCCACATCAATGGATGGACTCCCGACTCGGGACCCATGAACACGACGTCCGCGCCCGCATCCTTCAGCCGTTGCTGGACGTGCGCGGGGACGGTCGCATCGAGATAGACCCGGCACGTCCAGCCTTTGAACAGGTCGCGCGTCAATTCGGCATTCAGGACCGCCGGCTCGCAATATCGCGGATTCGCGCCGAACAATGAATACGCGATGACATTCTCAGCAGGATTTTGGGGATTGAACGCAGGCGGCGCCTGGTCTGGAATCGATTCGCTTGGATTCGCGCCGCATTGCGTGTCGGAGGCACGCAGCGAGCGCAAACCGTATTCGCGCATCTCGTCGGTCTTCCCGAGCCAGCCGCACACTTCCACCAGGCCATCGAGCCAGGTCGACGCGGCAAGCAGTTTGCGCTGGCTCGCCGGCGCGTCGTGGATGCTCATGTAGACCTTGTACGCCTGGTCGAACGCGTTGATGCGCATCAGGCACAACGCGTAATCCGGCAGGATCGTCATGTTTCCCGGTGTGAGGGTGAGCGCTTCGGCCGCGAGATTTGCACCGCTTCGATAATCGCCCGCGGCATATGCCGCGCGAAATGCTTCCGCGATTCTGCCAAGACGCTCTTGATTGGCGGCGCTTGGCTGACGCATTCCGCCTCTTTGTCTTACGTGACGTACGTTGGATCGGTTCATGAGTTTCTAAGCTGTCGGGCGATCGGGCATTGTTCGTGCACGCTCATTGATAAGCAGTGCCGATGCGTTTCCGGGTAACCAGCCACTTTAAACGCGCCGACGCACCTTGCCGACGATCGGGACCGATTTTCACAATTTCACGTTGCGTAACCAGGCGCGGGAGTTTTGAGGCATGACCACGCTGCGATTGATTCTTGGCGATCAACTGAACCCGCTGCATAGCTGGTTTTCGGAGGTGGACGACGATGTCGTCTACGCGCTCATGGAAGTGCGTCAGGAAACGGACTACGTCCTGCATCACGCACAGAAAATCCTCGCGTTGTTCGCGGCTATGCGTGACTTCGCGCGCCGGTTGAAATCTGCCGGTCATCGTGTTCAATATCTTGCAATCGATGATCCGGATAACCGGCAAAGCGTGCCCGCGAATCTCGACTGGATGATCGCGCAATACAAAGCGACTGCGTTCGAATGTCAGGCGCCGGATGAATGGCGACTCGACCGGCAATTGGCCGAGTATGCGAATCAGCTGGACATTCCGTGCTGGATGAAAGATACGGAGCACTTCTACACGCGCCGCAATGAAGCGGCCGAATATTTCGCCGACAAGAAGCAGTGGCTGATGGAAAATTTTTATCGGCGGATGCGGGTGAAGCATCGGGTCTTGATGAACGCCGACGAATCCCCTTCCGGCGGCCAATGGAATTTCGATCACGACAATCGAAAATCGTGGCCTGGAAAGCCATCACAACCCGCTGATCCCCGCGTTGCGCACGATCATTCAGCGCTCTGGAAAACAATTGTCGACGCGGGCGTAAAGAGTTTCGGATCTCCATGTGAGGATCGACTGCCGTGGCCGTTGAATCGCGATGAAGCGTTGGCGCAACTCGAATCGTTTATAGAAGATGCGCTTCCGGATTTCGGCGATTACCAGGACGCAATGAGCACGCACGCGCCGCGATTGTTCCATTCGCTGCTGTCGTTTTCGCTCAACGCGAAGATGCTGAATCCGCGCGAAGTGGTAGCCCGGGCGGAACGGGCGTATCGGGATGGACATGCATCGTTGCCGGCCGTCGAAGGGTTCATTCGGCAGATCATCGGCTGGCGCGAATTCATGCGCGGTGTGTATTGGACGCGGATGCCGGAGTACCGTAAATCGAATGTGTTCGGCAATACGCTCAAGCTACCAGTCTGGTTCTGGAACGGCGAGACGAACATGCGATGCTTGAAACATTCAATTGGGCAATCGCTTGAAAACGGACACGCGCACCATATACAACGGTTGATGGTTATCGGCAATTTTGCGCTGATCGCGGGAATTGATCCCGTTGAAGTGCACGAGTGGTATCTCGGTGTGTACGTGGACGCGTACGAGTGGGTCGAGATGCCGAACGTGCTCGGCATGAGCCAGTTTGCCGATGGCGGCGGACTGGCGACGAAACCTTATGCGTCGAGCGCGGCGTATATCGACAAGATGAGCGATTACTGCAAGGGGTGCGCTTACGACAGGAAAGCGCGGCTGGGCGAAACGGCTTGTCCATTTAACGCGCTGTACTGGGATTTTTTTGAGCGCAATAGCGGGCGGTTGAAGGGGAATCCGAGGCTGGCGATGGTTTATAAGCAGTTGGACAGGATGGATGGGGAAGCGAAGGCCGGGCTTGAGGAAAGGGCGGGAAGCATCCGCGCGCGACTGGATGAACTTTGAGGCGGGCGCCTACCCTCACCGCTGTGCCGATGGCTCCGCGTCGTTGATGCCATCCACTGCTTTCTCGTTGCCGGCATAAACGGCCGCACTGCCGCGAGACTTGCGCATCGCGGCGCGCAGAATTCCGCGCGCCGCGAAACTCATCCCGCCCAGCAGGATCAACACGATCGCGATGGCCGCCATCCGTGCCGTTGCCGATTTTTCGATCAGCCGCGCCGTCCATATGTCCGGAAAGCGCCGGGCCGCGTTATCGAGCTGACCCGGCTCGGTCTTCGCGAAGTTGAGCGGCTGTCCATGGAGACCCTGCCAGAAACCCGTCCATATTCCATCGATGGAATAAAAGCCGCGCGCCTCCGGAATGTCCGCGTTAGGGAATTCGGCAACGACCGTGTTCCAGTTGACCGTCGCGGCCGGCAAGTTCCACGCTGCGGCGATGATCACCAGCGCCGTCGCGACATGCGGCAAACGGCTCTTGATCACCATGAACCCCGGCGCTGCCGCGATGAACCATATCGGCAACACGGGCAGCAAATAGCGCGGCCCCCAGCCGAACGCACCCCAGTTGACCATCTTGGCAATCAGCAACAGGTAGAGCACCGACCCGGCCATCGTTGCAACAATGAACTTTTGTTGAGGACGCGCCAAACCACGCCATGCGATCGGCAACAGCAGCGCGAGCAGCAGCGGCGGAGCATAAAACACGACCCCGTGATTGCCACTGAAGAAAAGACCAAGCAAGCCGCCTGGAATATTACCGGCGAGAGAATTGTTGCCGTTCAGGTAAAACGCGGTAGCGGTGGCCGGGCGGAGCAGCGACCCCGTGCGCACGAAGTTGTAGATGAAGTCGGGCAGCATGCAAGCCAAAAACGTCGCGCCAAGCACCACATATTTGCTCCATCGCGCGCGATCGGGCCATGCAAGGCATGCCAGCGTCACTGCCATGAAAGGCACGAGCGAAAAGCGAAAAGAACACAGCAGCGCGAGCGCCAGACCAGTTGCGGCGAATATGCGCTGGGTTGCATCGACGCGCTGCGTCTCGTGCAGGCAGTAAAGGAAGACGCACATCATCGCCGCAGCGGGCGCGACGTCCCATGCAACCTTCGCATAGGGCAGATAGAACGTGCCGGATGCGAATAGCAGGCTGAGCACGAATGCTTGCTTCGCGCCGTAGAAACGCGCCAGCAGCAGGCATAGGTACGTGGCGCCGATTGCGCTGACGAGCGCATAGATCAGGGCGGTGATCACCTTGGCGATCACGGGAGGATCGCGAAAAAGCTCATCGTTCGATGCGTGGCTCAGTTTCGCCGCGACCCACGCGCCCGGCAGCATCAACGCGAGCGCGCCGACGTCATGCGCTTCGTAGACGAGCCCGTTTGTACTCGGGACCCATCCAACGGTGGCCGCAGATTCCACTGTGCCCAGCTTGCCGGTGGTCGCAAGCAACTCGGCCGACTGCAACTGGCCGGCCGCGTCGCTGCTGCCGAGCCGTCCGCTCGACAACAACACGAAGAAGCAGACGAAAAAGAGGAATACATACCGGCGATACGCAGCCGGAGAAGGGGAACGATGCCCTGCGGGTTTCATGACCTACCTCTTGTCTGTTTCATGATATTGGGCATTTTCGTGTCGTGCATACGGCGCGGCGGTCCATCGCCTCAAGCCGGCGTTGCGCGCGCCGAGTAGAGCAGCCACACGCCGGCAATCAGCAAGGCTGCGCCGGAAATCGTCTTCATCGAGAGTCCGTCGCCGCTCCACAAACTGAACAGGAACAGTTCGATGACCGTGACCGCCACCATCACCGGATAGGCGACGCTCAGTTCGACGCGCTTCAACGCCAGCGCATACAGCAGGAAACCAATGCCGTACGCGCTCAACGCCGCCACACGCATCATGTTTGGCCGCGCGAGCACCAACGTGACGATGTCACTGGCGCCAACCACGGGATACTGGCTCGCGACGCGCAGCAGGATGCTCGCTAACGCGCTGCACGAGCCGCTGATCAGAAGTAACAGGATCGACATATAAGAGGGCTGGTCCGTTAGATGGCCAGCATCACTGACAGCACGCACAGACTGATGACAAGCAGGCTGGTGCGGTCCTTCACAGCGAACACGATTGGATCGTCGTTCATCTGGCCGCGAAACGCGAGCATCCACACCCGGCTGATCCAATACAGCAGCAAGCCAAAGAGCAACCAGAGCGCGGGCTTGCGGGTATAAAGCGCGGTGATCTCCGGCGAGTTCATATAAAGCGCGAGCACGAGTACGGCGGCATACGCCGATGCCGTACCGAATGCGCACAAAATCATGATGTCTTGCGCTAGGTACCCGCGTCCGGCCGCCGAACCAGCGGTCGAGCCGCTGCGCACAAGCGCGTCGAGCTCGGTGTAGCGCTTGACCATTGCCAGGCTAAGGAAAAGTAAGCCAGAAAACAGCACGAGCCAGTACGACAACACGATGTCATCCGCTGCACCGCCCGCGAAGATTCGAGCGGTGTACAACGCAGCCAGGGTGAAGACATCGATCAGGATGTGACGTTTCAGGAAGAACGAATATGCAAGCGTAGCGGCAAAATACGCGCCGAGCACGAACGCAAACTTGGGTGGCAGCAGCGCGGCAAGCGCCGCGCTGCCCATCATCAGTGCAAGCGACAGTCCAAGGCCCAGGGAAACAGGAAGTTTCCCGGACGCAAACGGGCGGTTGCGCTTGCGCGCGTGCCGCCGATCAGCGTCGAGGTCGAGAAGGTCGTTAAGCAGATAGACCGACGAAGCGCACAGACTGAACGACGCGAACGCGATCCCCGCAGCCATAAGCGGGTCGACACTGGTAAAGCGGTGTGCGGCAAGCAGCGGCACGAAAATCAGCAGGTTCTTCACCCATTGATAGACGCGCATCTCCTTTACAATCAGTTTCAGCAGCTCACTCTTCTTCTCGAAGAAAACAATGCTGTCATTGACCTTCCCGGCCGCTGCGGCGATTTTTTTATGTCCTACGACAATCGCGCGGCGCGACTGCTTCCACACGGGGACATCGACCATTGCGTCGCCGCAATAATCGAATCCCCGAACGCCGAATTGACTGACTAAAGCGTTGGCCTTTTTACTGCCGGACAGATTAAGCACATTGGTGCTTGCCATCACACCGGTGAAAATGCCGAAATGGTCTGCGATCGCTTGCGCGAGTGTCCAGTTGGCCGCCGTGCATAAATAGAGGTTCCTGCCGTGGGCTTTCTCGTCGCGCAAATACGCGAGCAACGCGGTGTTATACGGCAGCACCGCCACATCCATGACAACGCGACTGGCAATCTGCGTCTTCAGCCACGCTTTGCTTTTCAAAAGCCAGAAGAAACACATGAACACGTAAAGCGGATTCTTCTTAATCAGCAGAAGAAACGATTCGAGCAGCAAATCGGTATCTGTGAACGTGTGATCCAGATCGACGCAGAGTGCGATGTTTTCGGCGTCGATACGCACGCTATCAAGGTCGGTGCCGGTCCCGGACCCGGTCAGGCTGCTCGCTCCGTCGGCGCCAAGTGCACCCTTCAAATAGTACGGAGTATTCAGTTCGAGTGATAAAGGATTTTTACGCATCCACGATACTCCTGAAAGTTCGGAGCAGCTTAATGGGCGTAAAAACAAAGTTATGTTCGGTAAGTGACGTAAATCGTTCCTCTCTGCTTTGTGATCAAGTCAAACATACATGTGACAAATAACCGTCAATCTTGTTAAGTCAGTTATCTTGAGGCCGTTTGTCTGATTGAAATGAAATACAGGATTGTTTCGATTGAACGTGACCGCCGGCCGCGTTCTGGAACCAAACTTCTGCTGAATAAATGCTGCTTGGATAATTCCGGTTTTCAAAACATCAGCAGATAAAAAAGCGCCGCCGTCTTAACGACGGCAGCGCTTTCCATTGTTCATGAATGCACGGGAGCTAACCCGGCAGGTCTCCTCCCACGTGAACCATTAAACGTCAATATTCCCCGCCCGCAACGCATTCGACTCAATAAACGCACGACGCGGTTCAACATCGTCACCCATCAGCGTAGTGAAAATGCCGTCGGCCGCGATCGCATCCTCGATCTGAACGCGCAACAGACGCCGCACCGTCGGGTCCATTGTCGTTTCCCAAAGCTGCGACGGGTTCATCTCGCCCAGCCCCTTATACCGCTGCTTGGTCACGTTGCGTTCTGCATCCGCGATCAGCCACTTCATGGCGCTCTTGAAGTCGCTGACGGCCATCGACCGTTCGCCGCGCTTGATCAACGCGCCCGCTCCGATCAAGCCCTTGAACGTGTTCGCCGTCGTCTGCAATTGCTTGTAGTCGGCGGTCAACTGGAAGTCTTCGTCGATCACCGATACCTTCACGTTCCCGTGATGCCGGCGATTGATATGCAACGACCGGATCTCGCGCACCGCGTCATACGACGGCTCGACCGTCACTTCAGGCTTCAACGGATCCGCACGCAACGCCGCCTGCAAGGCCGCAGCAGAAGCCACCGTCGATTCCTGTGTCGACAGATCCAGCACAATGCCGTCCATCACCGCCTCAAGCGCGTTCACGTCATAGAACCGGCTGACGCGATCCACCACCGCCTGCGCCAACAGGTAGGCACGCGCAAGTTCACCTAGTGCGTCGCCGGTAATCGGCGTCGCGCCTTCGCTCGGAATCAGCTCGGAGCCCTGCAGCGCCAGCTTCAACATATGCTGGTTCAGCTCGTGCGTGTCCTTCAGATACCGCTCGTCCTTGCCCGCCTTGATCTTGTAGAGCGGCGGCTGCGCGATATAAATGAACCCGCGCTCGACGATCTCCGGCATCTGCCGGTAGAAGAACGTCAGCAGTAGCGTTCGGATGTGCGCACCGTCCACGTCCGCGTCGGTCATGATGATGATGCGGTGATAGCGCAGCTTGTCGAGGTTGTAGTCGTCCTTGCCGAGCCCTGTTCCGAGCGCGGTCACGAGCGTGACGATCTGCTCCGACGAAATCAGCTTGTCGAAACGCGCACGCTCCACGTTGAGCACCTTCCCGCGCAGCGGCAGGATGGCCTGGAACTTCCGGTCACGCCCTTGCTTTGCCGATCCCCCTGCCGAGTCGCCCTCGACAATGTAGATCTCCGACTTCGCCGGATCCTTCTCCTGGCAATCGGCCAGCTTGCCCGGCAAGCCGACGCCGTCGAGCACGCCTTTACGACGCGTCATTTCACGCGCCTTGCGAGCGGCGTCGCGGGCACGCGCTGCATCGATAATCTTGTTCGTAATGATCTTCGCGTCGTTCGGCGTTTCTTGCAGGAAGTCCTCGAGCGCCTTCGCGACCACGTCTTCAACCGGCGCGCGCACTTCCGACGACACCAGCTTGTCCTTCGTCTGCGAGCTGAACTTCGGCTCCGGCACCTTCACCGACAACACGCACGACAAACCTTCACGCATGTCGTCGCCGCTCGTCTCGATCTTCGCTTTCTTCGCGATGTCGTGATCCGTGATGTACTTGTTGAGCACACGCGTCATGGCCGCGCGCAGGCCGGTCAAGTGGGTGCCGCCGTCGCGCTGCGGAATGTTGTTCGTGAAGCACAGCACGCTTTCGTTGTAGCTGTCGTTCCACTGCATGGCTACTTCGACCGTGACGTTGTCCTTCTCGCCCACCGCATGGAACACGGTCGGATGCAGCACCTGCTTGGTCTTGTTGATGTAATCAACGAAGCCCTTTACGCCGCCGACAAACGCAAAATCGTCTTCCTTGCCGCTGCGCTGATCGGTCAGGCGAATCCGCACGCCGTTATTCAGGAACGACAGTTCGCGCATGCGCTTGGCGAGGATGTCGTAGTGGAATTCGACGTTGCCGAAGATGGTGATATCCGGCATGAAATGCACTTCGGTGCCGCGGTTTTCCGTGTCGCCAACTACGTGCATCGGGGAATACGTGATGCCGTTTTCGGTCACGAGTTCGCGGTTCTGCACCACGCCCTGATGGAATTCCATGAAGTGCTTCTTGCCGTCGCGACGCACGGTCAGGCGCAACCACTCGGACAGGCCGTTCACGCAGGACACACCCACGCCATGCAAGCCGCCCGACACCTTGTAGCTGTTCTGGTCGAACTTGCCGCCGGCGTGCAGCTCGGTCATCACGATCTCGGCGGCGCTGCGCTTGGGATCGTGCTTGTCGTCGAGCTTGAGGCCGGTCGGTACGCCGCGGCCGTTGTCGGTCACGGAGATGGAGTTATCGGCGTGAATGGTGACGTGAATGTCGTTGCAATGTCCGGCGAGCGCTTCGTCGATCGAGTTGTCCAGCACTTCGAAAACGAGGTGATGCAAACCCGTGCCATCAGACGTATCGCCGATATACATACCCGGCCTCTTGCGGACCGCCTCCAGACCTTCGAGGATCTGAATGGAGGATGCGCCGTAAGCGTTGTCGGGTTGCGAAATAGGGTTTTCAGTCATGGGTTTTTTTCCGGTTCTGCGTCACTACAGGGTCGCTACTGGGTCAGTACTAGGTCGCTGGGCGGTCACTGCGGGGGTTGCTGCGCGGTCGCTGCACGAGACTTTTCGAAACACCTTAAAAATGCCAAAGGGGCAGTGCGCCCCTTGGAAAGTTTTTAGTTTTGGCCGCGTCAGATGCGCATTGGCATCACCACATATTTGAACTCGTCGTTCTCGGGAATCGTGATCAGGGCGCTCGAACTTGCGTCGCCAAGGCTCACTTGCAGCATGTCGATCTTCAGGTTCGCGAGCACGTCGAGCAGATACGTGACGTTGAAGCCAATGTCCACGCTGTCGCCCTGATACGCGATTTCCAGTTCTTCCTGCGCTTCTTCCTGGTCGGCGTTGGTCGACATGATCTTCAACTGGCCCGGCTCAATCAGGCAGCGCACGCCCTTGAACTTGTCCGATGTCAGAATCGCCGCGCGCTGCAGCGAACGCTGCAATTCTTCGCGGCCGATCAGGAACGTGTTCTTGTGCGACTTCGGGATCACGCGCTGGAAGTCGGGGAACTTGCCTTCCACGAGTTTCGACACGAGTTCGACCTGGCCGAACGTGAACTTGACCTGGCTCGCGGCAATGTCGATCACGAGCGAGTCGTCGATGTCTTCCAGCAAGCGCTGCAGTTCCAGAATGGTCTTGCGCGGGATGATGACTTCCTGGCGCGCATACGTGCCGCCTTCAATCTTCATCGATGAAAACGCAAGCCGGTGGCCGTCCGTTGCAACGGCCATCAACTGGTCGCCGTCGACCACCAGCAGCATGCCGTTCAGGTAGTAGCGGATGTCCTGCTGCGCCATGGCGAAGTGGACCATGCCAAGCAACTGCCGGAACGTCTTTTGCGGAACTGACAGGCTTGCGCCGAACTCGGTGGCCTGGTTGACGGTCGGGAACTCGTCGGCAGCAAGCGTCTGGAGCGCGAAGCGGCTTTTGCCGGAGCGCACGGTCAGCTTCTTGTCGGTGAGATCCAGCGACACTTCCCCTGGCGGCATGGCGCGCAGGATGTCAAGCAGCTTGCGCGCGGCGACGGTGGTCGCAACCTGATCGCTGCCGGTGCCGAAGTCGGCACGCGTGGTGATCTGAAGTTCGAGATCGGTCGAGAGGAACGACACGTCGGCGCCAGTCTTGGTGATCAGCAAATTGGCGAGGATCGGCAACGTATGGCGGCGCTCGACGATTCCGCTCACGGTTTGCAGCGGCCTTAGGAGATTATCTCGTTCGGTCTTGACCAGTTGCATAGAGTTCCTTCGTTGAAATGTCGGCCGTCCGCCGCTTTCGCCACCGCTTTCATGGGCGCTTTGCCACCGCATGGATTGCTTTGGAACGGTCTCGTGTCACGTGCCTGCGGTCACTGCCGCCCGCACGTGCCAGGCTTACGCCAAAACGCCGCCCAGCGCCGCTGGACGGTCAAACCCATATTGTGCCTCAAAACCTGCCCTTACCCCGAAAATGGGGGCAATTTCGTCAATAAACAGGTCGTGTTTCCGGCATGAATTCAGGAACGCCCGGCTAGCCTTTGAGCGTCTGTTCGAGCACGTGCAATTCGTGGTTCAACTGGGCATCCGTGCCACGTTCGGCGGAGATTTTCCGCACCGCATGAAGCACAGTGGTGTGATCGCGGCCGCCGAACAATTCGCCGATTTCCGGCAGGCTTTTCTGCGTGAGTTCCTTGGCCAGGTACATTGCGATCTGCCGCGGCCGCGCGATGTTCGCCGGGCGCTTCTTCGAGTACATGTCGGCGACTTTGATGTTGTAGAAGTCCGCCGCCGTCTTCTGGATGTTTTCCACCGAAATCTGCCGGTTTTGCACCGTCAGAAGGTCTTTCAGCGCTTCTTTCGTCAATTCAATGGAAATCTCGCGCCCGTGGAAGCGCGAAAACGCCAGGATCTTGCGCAGTGCGCCTTCGAGCTCGCGCACGTTCGAACGCAAATGTTTTGCGACAAAAAACGCCACGTCCTCGGACAAGCTCACGCCTTCCGATTGCGCCTTGCGCATCAGGATGGCCACGCGCATTTCGAGTTCCGGCGGCTCGATTGCAACCGTCAGGCCGGAGTCGAAGCGTGAGATCAACCGGTCATCGATGCCCGAAATCTCCTTCGGATAGGTATCGCTGGTGATGATCACCTGCGCCTTGTTCGCAACCAGCGCCTCGAACGCGTAGAAAAACTCTTCCTGCGTGCGCGATTTGCCGGAGAAGAATTGGATATCGTCGATCAGCAGCAGGTCGAGCGAATGGTAATAACGCTTGAAGTCGTCGAAGGCCTTGCGCTGGTAGGCCTTCACCACGTCCGACACGTATTGCTCCGCGTGAATGTAGCGGATGCGCGCGCCGGCCTTGTCCTGCAGCAACTGATTGCCGATGGCGTGGATCAAGTGCGTCTTGCCCAGCCCCACGCCGCCATACAGAAACAGCGGGTTGTACGAGATGCCGGGGTTGTCGGCGACCTGGATCGCGGCTGCGCGGGCGAGCTGGTTCGCTTTACCCGTCACGAAGTTATCGAAGGTGAGCACGGGGTTGAGCTTCGAGCGCTCGTAAGCCGAATCGTTTTCCCCATTCGATGACGCCGTACATGGCGGCCGGGCGGCACGGCGTCATCGAATGGGA
>NZ_JBSIPA010000720.1:0-2050 GCF_053574605.1 Caballeronia sp. M23-90
TCGCCACTTGGCGAATGTCGAAGGTTTCTGCGAGCCGTAGAAGGTGCCGTTGATTTCGATGGACGTCAGCTTCCCGCTCGCGTATTCGAGTTCGCGCTTTTGCACGAGGTCTTTCGGATAGAAGAGGAGCCGGAACCGCGCCGCGCGACGACGAGTCCCATCGACACAAGCCGTCCATATGCCTCGGTGACCGTGAACGTGCTGAGGCGTTCGGTTTGCGCGAGCTGACGCACCGATGGCAGCAACGCCCCGGCTCGCAGCGTCTGCTGTTCGATCGCGCTGGAGAACGCAGTCACGAGTTGCTCGACGAGCGTCGCCTGCGCCCGGTCGCGGTCCAGTTGAAGTTCGATCATGAATCGCTGAAAAGAGGATGATCAAGGAAGTGAACCAGCCGGATCAGTGTGAAGCACATGCGGCGGCGTCACCAATACAGTTTCCATCATTCTGCCAGCACAGTTCTTCGCGCGACAGGACAACTGTCTATGCCGCGGGTTTTTATCGAGGACTACATTGCGTGTTCTAACAGGAGATTTCACATGACTTCGCGCCCCGTCATCGACGACCTTTCGTCGTTCTGGATGCCCTTTACCTCGAACCGGCAATTCAAAGCGGCGCCGCGCCTGATCGAAGGTGCGAAGGGCATGTACTACAAATCGACCGATGGCCGCGAAATCCTCGACGGTTGCGCCGGCCTCTGGTGCGTGAATGCGGGCCACTGCCGCGACGAAATCGTCGCCGCCATCCAGCATCAGGCCGCCACGCTCGACTTCGCGCCAACCTTCCAGATGGGCCATCCGCTTGCATTCGAAGCAGCCACGAAAGTCGCGGCGATCATGCCCGAAGGGCTCGACCGCATCTTCTTCACGAACTCCGGTTCCGAATCAGTCGATACCGCGCTGAAAATTGCCCTCGCCTATCACCGCGCGCGAGGCGAAGGACAGCGCACGAAGCTGATCGGTCGCGAACGGGGTTATCACGGCGTGGGTTTCGGTGGTATTTCGGTCGGCGGGATTGGACCGAACCGCAAGACGTTCTCGGGCGCGTTGCTGCCGGGCGTCGATCATCTGCCGCATACTCATGCGCCGGATCACAATGCGTTCTCGAAGGGTCAGCCGGCATGGGGCGCCCATCTTGCCGATGAACTCGAACGCATTGTCGCGCTGCACGACGCATCGACCATTGCGGCTGTTATTGTCGAGCCGCTCGCGGGATCGACCGGCGTACTCGTGCCGCCGCAAGGTTATCTGCAGAAGCTGCGCGAGATCTGCACGAAGCACGGCATCCTGCTGATATTCGATGAAGTCATCACCGGCTTCGGCCGTCTCGGCAAGGCAACCGCCGCTGAGTTCTTCGGTGTGACGCCGGACCTGATGACGCTTGCCAAGGCCATCAACAACGCCAGCATTCCGATGGGCGCCGTGGCCGCGCATCGCAACGTGCACGACACGGTCGTCAACGCGGGCGCGGTGAATGGCATCGAGTTGTTCCACGGTTATACGTATTCCGCGCACCCCATGGCAGCCGCTGCCGCCATCGCCACGCTCGACCTGTATGCACGCGATCAGTTGTTCGAACGCGCGGCATCGAAGGCCGGAAAGTTCGAAGCAGCAGCCCACGCGTTACGCGATGCGCCGCATGTAAAGGACGTCCGCAATCTCGGACTGGTTGCGGGTATCGAGTTGCAGCCTCGCGATGGCGCCCCGGGCGCGCGTGCGTATGAGGCATTTGTGAAGTGCTTCGAAGCAGGCGTTCTCGTGCGTTACACGGGCGATATTTTGGCGTTCTCGCCGCCGCTGATCATTGAAGACGACCAGATCGAGCAGATTTTCAGCACGGTTCGCAAGGTGCTTGAAACCGTCAAGTAACGCGGTTGGCGTGACAGTACAGAGGCCGTTCCTGCATTGACCGGAACGGCCTTTTTCGCATAAAAAAACCGCTTCAACGCGCGGGCCTTGCAGTGCTCGCCTTCGATGAAGCCGCTTTACGCCGCGTGGCCCAGCCCTTTTTCGCCGATGCGGAACGGTCAGCCGCCGAACGCCGGCTCGCGCTA
>NZ_JBSIPA010000721.1:0-2048 GCF_053574605.1 Caballeronia sp. M23-90
GACTGGCGAGACAAGCATCCTGGAAGCGGCGGCCCTCGCCGGATTGCGATTGTCGAGTTCCTGTCGAAATGGAACGTGCCGGGCGTGCCTGTGCCGGCTGAGAGACGGCGATGTACGCTACCGGATCGAATGGCCCGGTCTCAGCGCCGAAGAAAAAGCCGATGGCTGGATCCTCCCCTGCGTCGCAATACCGCTTGCGGATGTAAAAATCGAAGCCGATTGCGAGGAAATTCTCCCTCCCGCCGACACAAAACCCGGCCGCGGACGCGGTTTCTGAGATAGCGAACCGGCTGTCGCCAACACCCAGGGTCCCACAGGATTGTTGTCTTTTATCAATGACCTACGAAGTCATTTGCCAGCGCCGCGGTGCGTCGGATTGTTGAGCCGCCTGCAATGGAAGTCTCAAAAAGTGTACAATTGCATTTCGTTTAATTTTCTGGCAGGGCCAGATCAACTGAGAACTCAATGACTAAAGTATTGTTGAAAGAGAACGAGCCTTTCGACGTCGCCATGCGCCGCTTTCGTCGCACCGTCGAACGTACCGGGCTGATTCAGGAACTGAAGTCGCGCATGGCTTATGAAAAGCCGACTACCGAGCGCAAGCGCAAGAAAGCTGCTGCTGTTGCTCGCCTGCGCAAGCAAATCCGCCGCGCACAGTTGCCGAAGAAATTCTATTGACGTAGTTGTATGGCTCACGGGCCATGCGTGCTACGCGTTGCACTGACGGCATGTTCCTGATGAGATGAACCCGGGCATCGACCCGATGATCAGGTAAGCCGCCCTCCAAAGTCGCGCAATGGCAGGTTGTGGTTATCCCCTGCACTGACGGCCGCGCAAATCCCGAATTGAAGCGCCTGCACAATGTGATCATTGCGCGGGCTTTTGGCGTTGGTTCAGTGGATGCGTGACTTGCGGAAAAAGACTGATCTGCCCAAGATCGGCCGTAAACGCACAAAGCCCGGATGGACCGGGCTTTGTGCGTTTGAATCTTTGGTTGCGGGGGTAGGATTTGAACCTACGACCTTCGGGTTATGAGCCCGACGAGCTGCCAGACTGCTCCACCCCGCGAAAAAGATTATAGCGGGATGGGCATGTGCGGTCAAACGTAATCGAAGATTATTGCAGCTCAATGAAGCAGCGCCGAATCTGCCGTTTGAATCTAGCGCGTCGGCGCAGACGCTGATACCGGCTTCTTTGCCGGATAAGCATCGACGCCGTTACGCGCGGCATCGACACACCGTCGATGCTCTCGCGACAAACGGTTCAAAAGCGGCAGCAACACCACCGCAACCGCCGCCCCGCCCGCTGCGACCCAGCCAAGACCCATGAACAGCGACGTATAAAGCGGCAGTGATTGCAGCGGACCGAGATCGCCCGATGGCATGCGCGCCAGGTTGGCGACCACGCTGCCGAGATACTGCGACACGCCGGTCGCAATGTAATACGCGCCCATCATGAACCCGCTCATACGCATGGGAACGTAGTGCGCGATCATCGCGAGGCCGAGACCGGAGACCAGCAATTCGCCGAGCGAATAGAGCCCGTAGCCTGCGACCATGAACCAGGATGACACGCGGCCATCGACTGCGTATCGGCCGCTGAATGCGAACACAAAAAAGCCCAGTGCCACGACGACGAAACCCAGCGCGTACTTCGCTGCGATCGGCAAGTCGAGGCCCTTGTTCGCGAGGCGCGTGTAGCCGATTGCGAGAAACGGACTCAGCAGCATGATCCAGATTGGATTGAGCGCCTGGAACTGCGCCGCGCTCCACGAGAACAGCGTCATGTTGAAGAGCGTGAACGACGGATCCACGTTGCGCAGCGCGAACAAGGTGAGCGAAGTCGACATCTGCTGGTAGAAGATGAAGAACAGGATCACCTGCAATGTCAGGATCAATGCGGCAAGCAAGCCTGCGCGTTCGCTGCGATCGCACTTCATCAGCATCCAGCCGAAGATGACGAGAACGGCGGCGCCCGCCGCGTACACGCAGATGGCCGCGACCTGTTCGTTCTGAAGCACGAACACGGTCGCCACGCCGAGCGCCACA
>NZ_JBSIPA010000722.1:0-2028 GCF_053574605.1 Caballeronia sp. M23-90
TATGAGAATCGACAAGCTCACGACCAAGTTTCAGGAAGCACTGGCCGACGCGCAGAGTCTCGCCGTCGGCAACGACAATCAATACATCGAACCGGTTCATCTGCTTGCTGCGCTGATTGCGCAACAGGACGGTTCGGCGCGCTCGCTGCTCTCGCAGGCGGGCGTTCAGGTTCAGGCGCTGGAAACCGCGTTGAAAGACGCGATGACGCGTTTGCCGCAAGTCCAGGGCACGGACGGCAACGTCCAGGTCAGCCGCGACCTTGCCGGCTTGCTGAACAGCGCGGATAAAGAAGCGCAAAAGCTCAACGATACGTTCATTGCGAGCGAGATGTTCCTGCTCGCAGTCGCCGATGACAAAGGCGACGCGGGCCGTCTTGCCAAGCAGCATGGCTTGACGCGCAAGGCGCTCGAAGCCGCGATCAACACCGTGCGCGGCGGCGGCCAGGTGCATAGTCAGGATGCCGAAAGCCAGCGCGGCGCGCTCAAGAAATACACCGTCGACCTGACCGAGCGCGCTCGCGCCGGGAAGCTCGATCCGGTGATTGGACGTGACGACGAAATCCGCCGTTCCATCCAGATCCTGCAACGGCGGACGAAGAACAATCCGGTGCTGATCGGCGAGCCGGGCGTGGGGAAGACCGCCATCGTGGAAGGTCTTGCGCAGCGCATCGTGAACGGCGAAGTGCCGGAATCGCTCAAGAGCAAGCGCGTGCTTTCGCTCGACATGGCCGCGTTGCTGGCCGGCGCGAAGTATCGCGGGGAGTTCGAGGAGCGGCTCAAGGCCGTCCTGAGCGACATCGCGAAGGACGAAGGGCAGACCATCGTCTTCATCGATGAAATCCATACCATGGTCGGCGCCGGCAAGGCCGAAGGCGCGATGGACGCGGGCAACATGCTCAAGCCGGCGCTCTCGCGCGGCGAGCTGCATTGCATCGGTGCGACCACGCTTGACGAATATCGCAAGTACATCGAAAAGGACGCGGCGCTCGAACGCCGTTTCCAGAAGGTGCTCGTCGACGAACCTTCGGTGGAAGCGACCATTGCGATCCTGCGCGGCTTGCAGGAAAAGTACGAACTGCATCACGGCGTGGAGATCACCGATCCCGCGATCGTCGCAGCGGCGGAGTTGTCGCATCGCTATATCACGGACCGTTTCCTGCCGGACAAGGCTATCGACCTGATCGATGAAGCCGCGTCGCGCATCAAGATGGAAATCGATTCGAAGCCCGAAGAGATGGACCGGCTCGACCGTCGTTTGATCCAGTTGAAGATCGAGCGCGAAGCTGTGAAGAAGGAGAAGGACGAAGCATCGCAGAAGCGCCTGCAATTGATCGAAGAGGAAATCGAGCGGCTGGATCGCGAGTATTCCGACCTCGAGGAAATCTGGATGGCGGAAAAAGCCGCCGTGCAGGGCAGCGCGACGCTGAAGGAAGAGATCGAGAAAGTGCGCGCGGATATCGTGCGTCTGCAGCGCGAAGGCAAGCTCGAGAAGGTCGCCGAATTGCAGTACGGCAAGCTGCCCGGGCTCGAGGCGCAATTGAAGCAGGTGACGCAGGCCGAGACCGCCGAGCAAAGCAATCCCACGCGGCCGCGCCTGTTGCGCACGCAAGTCGGTGCTGAAGAGATCGCGGAAGTCGTGTCGCGTTCGACCGGCATTCCTGTGTCGCGGATGATGCAGGGCGAGCGTGACAAGCTGCTGCAGATCGAAGCCAAGCTGCATGAACGCGTGATCGGTCAGGACGAAGCAATAGGTGCAGTGGCAGATGCAATCCGCCGTTCGCGCGCCGGTTTGTCGGACCCGAACCGGCCATATGGTTCGTTCCTGTTCCTCGGCCCGACGGGCGTGGGCAAGACCGAGTTGTGCAAGGCGCTCGCCGCGTTCCTGTTCGATTCGGAGGATCACCTGATTCGTATCGACATGAGCGAATTCATGGAGAAGCACAGCGTCGCGCGTTTGATCGGCGCACCCCCGGGTTATGTCGGTTATGAAGAGGGCGGGTATCTGACCGAGCTCGTGCGGCGCAAACC
>NZ_JBSIPA010000723.1:0-2020 GCF_053574605.1 Caballeronia sp. M23-90
TTCACGAGCCCGAGCACGACGAGATCGCCCTTCGCATAGACCTGCTGCCCCGAGCGCGCCGGTGCCGAAGACGACGATCATCGACCGGCCGTTGCGTTCGGGGCAGCAGGTCTATGCGAAGGGCGATCTCGTCGTGCTCGGGCTCGTGAGCTACGGCGCGGAAGTGATCGCGGAAGGCAACATTCATATTTATGCGCCGTTGCGCGGCCGGGCGCTCGCGGGCGTGCACGGCAATCTCGATGCGCGCATTTTCTGCACGTGTCTTGAACCGGAACTGATTTCGATTGCCGGGATTTACAGGACGACGGAAACACCACTCGGCCCCGACGTCCTGGGCAAGCCGGTGCAGATCTGGCTCGACGAAGAAAAATTGATGATCGAACCGCTGCGGCTGACCTGAGTGGCCTGACAAGAATCAGCCAGGCGCGCCTGATGGGGACGGCGCGCTCTCGAACAGAACGCCAGCGGATTTAATTGACGAACACAAGGTACAGGAATGGCAAAAATCATTGTGGTGACATCGGGCAAGGGCGGCGTCGGCAAGACGACCACCAGCGCGAGTTTCTCATCGGCCCTCGCGTTGCGCGGGCACAAGACGGCCGTGATCGACTTCGATGTCGGCCTGCGCAATCTCGATCTCATCATGGGCTGCGAGCGCCGCGTGGTGTACGACCTCATCAACGTGATCCAGGGTGAAGCGAACCTGAACCAGGCGCTGATCAAGGACAAGAAGTGCGAGAACCTGTTCATCCTGCCGGCATCGCAAACGCGCGACAAAGACGCGCTGACGCAGGACGGCGTGGAAAAGGTCATCAACGACCTGATCGCGATGGACTTCGAATACATCATCTGCGATTCGCCTGCCGGGATTGAATCGGGCGCGCTGCTCGCCATGCATTTCGCCGACGAAGCGTTGATCGTGACGAACCCGGAAGTGTCGTCCGTGCGTGACTCGGACCGCATTCTCGGCATTTTGTCGTCGAAGACCAAGCGCGCAATCGAGGGCAAGGAGCCCGTCAAGGAACATCTGCTGATCACGCGCTACAACCCGAAGCGCGTGAGCGAAGGCGAGATGCTGTCGCTCACAGACATCCAGGAAATCCTGCGCATCGACCTGATTGGCGTGATTCCGGAATCGGAAGCGGTGCTGCATGCATCGAACCAGGGTTTGCCGGCCGTGCACCTCGATGGCACTGACGTGGCTGAGGCGTATAAGGACATCGTTTCGCGCTTTCTCGGCGAAGAGAAGTCCCTGCGCTTTACCGATTATCAGAAGCCAGGTCTGTTGCAACGCATCTTCGGCAACAAGTAAGGGGACGCAATGTCGATTCTTTCGTTTTTGCTGGGCGAGAAAAAGAAGTCCGCTTCGGTCGCGAAGGAACGCTTGCAGTTGATCATCGCGCACGAGCGCGCGGGTGGCCAGCCGGCCGCTGATTATCTGCCGGCGTTGCAACGAGAACTCGTTGCCGTGATTTCCAAGTATGTGAAGATCTCAAGCGACGATATTCGCGTGAGCCTGGAACGTCAGGACGATCTTGAAGTGCTCGAGGTCAAGATCGAGATCCCATCGGCGTGAGATAACTCGAACGCTGATGAAAAAGCCGGAATCGATGTCTGATTCCGGCTTTCGCGTTTTTTCGGTTTATCGTTTGCGCGCCCGTGGTTGTTGAGCAGCGGCAAATTACATCAATATTCCGTTGCAGTTTAGCCATCGCGGTTACACGGGCGGTGTCGGCTAAAGCGCGGCCTCGCGCATTGATTGGGTATCGCCGCAGATTCACGGACGCGGCGAATCACTCAGGAGGCCGATCATGAAAATTCGTTTGTTAATCGCCCAGGCCGCCATTGTCATGGCCGGTGTCGCGGCTGTCGCGGGAACCGCTTCGGCTGAAGTCATCTTTTTTTACGCTCGCAAGGGCTTGTCGCAGCCTGCGCGCGGCGTGTCCGTGTGTCTGTGCGCCACCGAATGCTTCCCGGTTCGATACCACCCGGAACCAGAAGGCGAACGGCGCGCCAAGTA
>NZ_JBSIPA010000724.1:0-2010 GCF_053574605.1 Caballeronia sp. M23-90
TCACCAGAATGCCTGCCGCCGCCACGAGGTTCGCGCGCGCGGCGAAGGCATTCTGGTGCCGGTCTGCTGCAAAACGCTCAGCGGACGCTTTTTCCAGTGGTTCCAGACGTACGAATACATTCGTAATTTCATCTCGCGCTTTGCCTGGATGCGCGCCGACAGCCTGCTGCTGATCTCGGGCGCGTTTGCGTCGTTTCGACGTGACGCGCTGGTCGCGGTCGGCGGGTTCGACGCCGAATGTCTCGTTGAAGACTACGAACTGATTCACAGGTTGCGCCGTCACGCGGTGGATCACGGTCTCGATTGGGACGTGCGTGTGGTTGGCAATGCGCACGCGATCACGGACGCGCCGAGTTCGCTCAGCGGTTTCATGCGCCAGCGCCGCCGCTGGTTCGCGGGTTTCCTGCAGACGCAATACTGGAACCGCGATATGACCGGCAATCGCCGATACGGCAAGCTCGGTCTCCTGATGTTGCCCGTCAAGGCGTTCGATACCCTGCAGCCCATCTACGGCCTGACGGCGTTTGCGTTGCTGATCGGGTTTATCGTGGAGCGGCGCGGCGCCGTGGTGCTGCCGATTTTCAGCGTGATCGGCGCGAAGATCCTGCTCGATTTCGCGTTTCACTTGTGGACCGTGCACCTGTACCGCCGATGGACCGGCGACACAGCCGGATCGAGCTTGTGGATGGCGGTTGTATCGGCGGTGGTCGAGCCGTTCACGTTCCAGTTGTTGCGCCACACGGGCGCGGCGCTGGGCTGGGTCGATTTCCTGGGACGTTCGCGCGCCTGGGGCGTGCAAACGAGAGCGGGTCTCGCCGCGGCCGATGAAACCTGACGGCCGCGAGGCTATTTAACGCGCGTAGCGAATCACCATACTCGACGTTGCCAGCACGTGATCCTTCATCGCGGCAATCAACGTGTCGCGATTGAGCGCGGGCGGCATCGTTTCTCCGGCGAGATCCAGCGCGTAAGCCTGCACTACGTAGTGATGGGGTGCATCGCCGCGTGGTGGGCACGGACCATAATAACCATCTTTCCCCGTCCGGTTGATCCCGCCGATACTCCCGGCCGGCGGCGGTCCGCCTTCTTCGAGCGTTGTCACGGACGCCGGAATTCCATACATGACCCAATGCACGATGCCGAGGCCTTTGGCGCCATCGGGATCGTAGATTGTCACCGCGAAGCTCTTCGTACCCGACGGCACGTTGCGCCATGCGAGCGGCAACGAGACGTTCTTGCCGCCACAGTCCTGCGCGCTCGCGGCGTGGCGGGAATCGAGTGTGGCGTTATCGGAGAGGGTGGGTGAGGTGAGGGTGAAGCGGTTATCAGCGAGGGCCGCGGCGCTCAGGCCGAGCCCCGCGCACAGGGCAAGCATGTGAATCTTTCGAAGGTTCATTGCCATTTTTTAGGATCGCCGCCTAACGCGGCACAGGTATCGAAGGTAATGGCGCGCAGCTTTGCCTCGCCGATTTGTCCCGACAACGCATAACCCGCTTGTTCCGTGGTCCAGTAGAACGTGCGTCGCGTGCCGTCGCGCAACATGCGGATTGCATATTCCTCCCGACGCTTGCCCGTACTGCTCGTCATATAAAGCGTGAGACGCTCGCCGCTCGCGTTCTGATACATGAACTGCGCGGCAGGTCCGTCCTCGCCCGGCAACAGACGGCCGCCGACCAGTTCGAACCCGTATTCGTGCAGCGACGGAATCGTCAACGACCGGTTGAGCCGCTTCGAAAGCCACGTCACCAGATGATCTTCCTGTGACGCGGCGACTTCCACCGCGTGCCGCTGTTCAGGCGCGTACACGGCGTAAGCGATGTCCGCGCGCTGCGCGAACATCGGCGCAGGTTTGTCGCGACCGATCATCGGCAACATCATGTGCATCAGGAACCCGCACGCGATACCCACGGCCAGCCAGCTCGCCGCCATGAGATAACGCCGCCGCGGCCGCACGACGACCACTTGCGGTTCCTGGTCCGCCGTCCCGGCAAACAGCGCGCGCAATGCGTA
>NZ_JBSIPA010000725.1:0-2001 GCF_053574605.1 Caballeronia sp. M23-90
CGAACGATCTGGAATTGATCCGCGGCTCGCATAGGGAAAAGATTGCCTACTGAAAAGCATTGCGTGTGACGTTAATGTGGTTAGAAGTGCGAATAAGTAAATGGAAGTTCGGGGCCATGCCGCCGTGTGGCGACAACGCAGTACGCAGTCGATATAAAAAATGACGAAAACCAAAGGTTCTGTTCGAGGGCAGTGTGCTTGCAGCATGCGGGGAATGTTGTTCGCCATGCTAGCCTGTCTGTGCGCCGTTGCGCCGGGAGGCATGGTCGATGCAAAAACCACACGTGCCACGAGCGCGGACAACGCACCGGAACCTGTTCCCCGCGTGCTCGATATCGCGGTTGGCGCACAGCGGCAGATCGCGCCTGGGCACGCGTTGCAACGCGTCGCAGTGGGGGACCCCGCCGTCGCCGATGTTCTTTGGCTCAAGAGCAGCGGCGGCGTCAACAGCGGCTTGTTGCTGGTCGGGAAAAGCGCGGGACGCACGGAAATGATGCTGTGGGAGAAGGGCAGCACGCAGCCGCGCACCTTCACTGTCAACGTCACCACGCAGGCCGCGCGCGAGTTGCTTGGCAGCGATACACCGGCGGTTGATGTGCTGGGTGGCACGGCGGTTCTCACCGGGTCTGCTGCGAACGTGGAATCGCATCAGCGGGCGCTGGCGGTGGCGAAGGATGCGATAGGCAAGTCCGCAGACGGCGCGGCTGGCTCCGACTCGAAAGACGCTGGAAAGCAGGACAATGGATCGTCCGATGCAGCCGCAAGCGCAACTAAAGGCGGAGGCGTCTACGATGCATCCACGGTGGCCGTGCGCCCCGTGGTCCAGGTAGACGTGAAGGTCGTCGAGTTCAGCAAGTCGGTGCTGAAGCAAGCAGGCTTTAACCTCTTCAAGCAAAACAACGCGTTTGCATTCGGCAGCTTCTCACCGACATCGCTGACGTCTTACACGGGCGGCGCGACCACCAACCTGCAAGTCCAGTCGGCCTCGCCGATGAGCAGCGCTTTCAACCTCATCGTCAACCTGGGCACGCGCGGCATCTTCGCCAACCTGAGCTTGCTGGAGTCGAACAATCTGGCCCGAGTCCTGGCGGAACCGACGCTCGTCGCGTTGTCCGGGCAGAGCGCGAGTTTTCTCGCGGGCGGCGAGATCCCGGTGCCGGTGCCGCAGACGCTCGGCACGATCAGCATCATCTACAAGCCGTACGGGATCGGCCTGACGGTCACGCCGACCGTGCTTGGAGCGAATCGCATCGCGCTGAAGGTAGCGCCTGAAGCGAGCCAGCTCGACTTCCAGCACGCGCTGACCATCAACGGCATTTCGGTGCCTGCGATCACCACGCGGCGCGCCGATACAACCGTCGAGCTCGGCGATGGCGAGAGCTACGTGATAGGCGGTCTCATCGATCGCGAGACGATGTCGAACGTCGACAAGGTGCCGATGCTCGGCGATCTTCCGATCATCGGTTCGTTCTTCAAGACCCTGCAATACACGCAAAACGATCGCGAGCTGGTGATCGTCGTGACGCCGCACCTGGTCTCGCCGATAGCCAAGGGCGCGCCGCTGCCCGGCACGCCGGGCGAGCAATCCGAGCAGCGCGACGGACCGGTGTGGCGCTCGTTCATGGGCGGTGTGGCATCGAGCGATATGGCGCCGGGATTTTCAAAATGAAGCGCAAGGGCAGAGATATTCCAGCGGTGGAAACCAGCAGAGGTGCGCGCGATGAACGCGAGAGTACTTTCCTTGACTGAGGTTGAAACACGGGTGCAAAACACGCGCTTCCTGTGCGTCTGCGCGGATGCAGGACGACGTGCGTGGCTCACGCGCGCGCTCGGGACATTGGGCCAGATCGAGCATGTGCCATTCGATCCAGTTGCGCTCGTACCCAAGATCGTGGCACTTGGCACGTCGCTGGTTTTTATCGACTTCGGACGGGCGCCGCTCGAAGCGCCTCAGGCAAGCGCGGAAAGCGCAACAGCCATGGCCGCCGCCGTGCGCGATGA
>NZ_JBSIPA010000726.1:0-1999 GCF_053574605.1 Caballeronia sp. M23-90
TCAAAAGAAAATGCACGGCGGCGCAACGCGATATACGCCGCTTCCGGAGCCCCTTTTTAACATGAGAGCCGGGGAAATGGACGCGCCCGAAGCGCGGCCGCCCGATTTTCACCGCGTCCGAAACGAAAACGCCGGCCGATCCAGAGGATCGAAACCGGCGTTTGAAGGTTCCGGACGCTTTTTCGCTCCGGTGCAACGGTCAGCAGCTTAACGTTCCGCTTCGGCGCTCATCGAATGGACGGCCGGGTTCTCGTTGATGCTTTCGAGATAACGCTGTGCGTCGAGCGCAGCCATACAACCCGTGCCGGCGCTCGTAATAGCCTGCCGGTAAATGTGATCCTGCACGTCGCCGGCAGCAAACACGCCGTCGATGCTCGTGCCCGTCGCATTGCCCTGCAGGCCGCCATTCGTGATGATGTAGCCGTTCTTCATTTCCAGTTGACCCGCGAACAGGTCCGTATTCGGCTTGTGACCGATCGCGACGAACACGCCTTGCAGCGGTACTTCCGTGGTCGTGCCCGTTTCCGTGCACTTGATCTGCAAGCCGGTTACGCCGGTCGCGTCGCCCTTGACTTCATCGAGAACGTGATTCCACTTGATGTCCACCACGCCTTCTTTTTCCTTCGCAAGCAGGCGGTCGATCAGGATCGGCTCCGCGCGGAACTTGTCCCGGCGATGCACCACTGTCACCTTCTTGGCAATTCCAGCCAGATAGAGCGCTTCTTCGACGGCCGTATTGCCGCCGCCGATCACGGCCACTTCGCCGTTCTTGTAGAAAAAACCGTCGCAGGTTGCGCAGGCCGACACGCCTTTGCCCATGAACGCTTCTTCCGAAGGCACGCCCAGATATTGCGCCGATGCACCCGTCGCGATGATCAGCGAATCACACGTGTACTCGCCCGAATCGCCGATCAGGCGGATTGGCCGTTCGGTCAGCTTGGCAGTGTGAATGTGATCGAACACAATTTCCGTGTTGAAGCGTTCGGCGTGTTCCAGCATGCGCTGCATCAGTTCCGGACCTTGCACGCCCAACGGGTCGCCCGGCCAGTTTTCCACGTCGGTCGTGGTCATCAGTTGACCGCCTTGCGCCAGGCCCGTGATGAGAAGCGGCGACAGATTCGCACGCGCCGCGTAGACGGCGGCGGAATAACCGGCGGGACCGGAACCGAGAATCAGCACTTTTGCGTGTTTGGACGAAGACATGAGAGCAATCCGTTTGGTTAGGGCCAAACCGCCGGGCGAACAAGCGGTTTATGGGCAAAAGGCGCGGGCGGTCGAGAAAAACTGCGCCGGCGGCGCGCTTCTGCCGATGACCTGTAAATAGGCGCGAATTCGCCATTATAAAGAGTGTCTCCAGGCGCCGCCGAGTGATCCTTTCAATGGCGGCCATAGCGCGCACGGGCCGTTGCAGCGGGCAGGACGCATGTAACGCGGGTGTTACAGGGTGAAACCATGGCCCATTTTTGTCCGATCATCGCAATGCAGCGTTTACAATGCGTCCTTAACTCTGTCGGCTCGCCGTGCCTTTCATGGCGGGTCAAAAGCCTTACGGATCAATGGCAAAAGCTACCTATTCTGCAAGTGCGCAGGCATTGCCTCATCGCATGTCGCGCCTTTTTACCGAGATTCGATGGATCTTGCAGGTCGCGCTCGGCGTGTTCCTGCTCATGGCGCTCGTAAGCTACAGCCGCCATGACCCGAGCTGGACCCATGCCGCGCAAGTCGACCAGATCGCCAACTGGGCGGGACGGGTCGGTGCGTGGACGGCAGACATCCTGTTACTGCTGTTCGGTCTTTCCGCATATTGGTGGGTGGTGCTGCTCGCGCGGCGGATCATCGCGAATTACCGGAGGATCACGAATCAGGAAGCTTCGGCCGAGCAACCGGTGAAGGATCGGACGTGGCTCGCCGAGGCCTTCGCGTTCGTGCTGGTGCTGCTCGCAAGCGACGGCATTGAAGCGCTGCGCATGTGGTCGCTCAAGGTGCAGGTGCCGCGCGA
>NZ_JBSIPA010000727.1:0-1996 GCF_053574605.1 Caballeronia sp. M23-90
TCCGCTCGCGCTGCCGTCGGGCGAGCGCAGCGTGGACTCGTGCATCGTCGTGACGGGCAGCCACAATCCGCCGGATTACAACGGCTTCAAGATGGTCCTGCGCGGCGCCGCAATCTACGGCGAGCAGATCCAGGCCTTGTATCAGCGCATCGTGAATGACAATTTCGAAAGCGGTGCAGGCACGTACACCGAATACGATATCCAGCAGGTTTATCTCGACCGGATCGTGAGCGACATCAAGCCGGTCCGTCCGATGAAGATCGTCATCGACGCCGGCAATGGCGTCGCCGGCGAACTTGCACCGCGTTTGTTCAAGGCGCTGGGTTGCGAGATCGTGGAGTTGTTCACGGACATCGATGGCACGTTCCCGAATCACCATCCTGATCCGGCGCATCCGGAGAACTTGCAGGACGTGATCAAGGCGTTGAAGGAAACGGACGCGGAGATTGGTTTTGCATTCGATGGCGACGGCGACCGTCTGGGCGTTGTCACGAAGGACGGGCAGATCATTTATCCGGATCGTCAGTTGATGTTGTTTGCGCAGGAAGTGTTGTCGCGCAACAAGGGTGGGCAGATCATTTATGACGTGAAGTGCACGCGCAACCTGGCGAAGTGGGTGCGCGACCAGGGTGGTGAGCCGGTGATGTGGAAGACGGGACACTCGCTCGTGAAGGCGAAGTTGCGTGAGACGGGTGCGCCGCTGGCGGGTGAGATGAGCGGTCACGTGTTCTTCAAGGATCGCTGGTACGGCTTCGATGACGGCCTTTACACCGGCGCGCGGATGCTGGAAATCCTGTCGCGGGTGGATGATCCGAGCAAGTTGCTCAATGACTTGCCGAATTCGCTGTCTACGCCTGAGTTGCAACTGAAGTTGAATGAGGGTGAGAACTTCGAGTTGATCGGCAAGATGCAGAAGAACGCAAAGTTCACTGGCGCGGACGATATTGTGACGATCGATGGGTTGCGGGTCGAGTACCCGGATGGGTTTGGACTTGCACGGTCGTCGAATACCACGCCGGTGGTTGTGATGCGGTTCGAGGCGGATAGCGAGGAGGCGCTGAAACGGATTCAGGAAGATTTCCGTCGGGTGATTTTGGCGGAGAAGGCTGACGCTCAATTACCGTTTTGATTTTGCTGGCGCTGGTGGACCGGGGTGGTCTGCTGGCGCTTTTGGTTGGGGGTGGTGTTGGGTTGCTGCTATTTGCGCTACCGCGCGGTTTGTTCTGGCTGTTCTTTTTTGCACTGTTAGCCACTGTCCGTGGCTGGACTTCATTTCTCGAGTTATTCGCTGGCGCTTGGGACGGTGTTCTTTGCGGTCGGAGTTGATGCCGGGTTGTTGCTGTTTAGGCTACTGCGCGGTTTGTTCTGGCTGACTTTTTTAGCACTATTAGCCACTGTCCGTGGCGGGACTTCATTTCTTTTTCCAACGGCGAAAAAGAAACGAAGCAAAGAAAACGCCTCTCCACCGCGGGCACATGAGTGTCCCGAGCGTGCAGTTCCGGACTGTTTGGTACTTCACAAGAACGCTCGACGCCGCAATCTAGAACACTTGAAACCCTCCCCCTCCGTCAACGGCAACCCACACGCTTCGCCACCAGTGTGGGAATCCGCTAATTAGGCCTCCGCGCTGCGCGCGCTGACGCCCAAACGCAGGGGGTGGCTGTATTGGTGACGAAGTCTTGGGCTAGTTCAAGATGTTGTAGGGCCGCTATGGGCTCAACCCGTTGTTTTACGTGGGCGAGGTTTCCGTATTGACTGCCACAGTTACTGGTGGCGAAGCGTGTGGGTATCCGTGTTCGGAGGGGGAGGGGTTCAAGTGTTGGGGGTTATGGCGTCGAGCGTTCTTCTGAAGTACCAAACAGTTGTCACTGCACGCTCGGGACACTTAAGAATTAGCGGTTGGGAGGCGTTTTCTTTGCTTCGTTTCTTTTTCGCCGTTGGAAAAAGAAATGAAGTCCCGCCACGGACAGTGGCTAATAGTGCTAAAAAAGTCAGC
>NZ_JBSIPA010000728.1:0-1995 GCF_053574605.1 Caballeronia sp. M23-90
CCGGTAGAACGATGCCAGCTCCGCCAGCGCCACGTCCCCCGACCAACCGTCCGACACGATGTGATGCGTCGTCAATGCAAGCCAGTGCGTGGTCGCATCGAGACGGATCAGGCACGCGCGCATCAGCACGTCGCGGGCCGGATCGAGTTGCACGCGCCAGAATTCGAGTTGACGATCACGTTCGCCGGCATCGAGCCAGCGTCGCTGCCACAGCGCGTAATCGGCATACTGGATCGGCAGCGGTTCGAGCGAAACCGCTTCGCCATTTACATACGACCGGTAGAACGATGCCAGCTCCGCCAGCGCCACGTCCCCCGACCAACCGTCCGACACGATGTGATGCGTCGTCAATGCAAGCCAGTGCGTGGTCGCATCGAGACGGATCAGGCACGCGCGCATCAGCGGGCCGTGGGCCAGATCGAAAGGCCCGGATTCATCGGCGAGGGCGAGTTCCTGTGCCCGCACCTCGCGTTCGGCGAGGGGAACGCTGCTCACATCAAATGCCTGCCAGCAGCAGCGCTCGGGTGCACGCACGCTCTGTGATACACCGTCCGCGCCTTCCGCGAAAGTCGTACGCAACGCCTCATGACGCGCAATCAACGCATCGCACGAACGCCGCAGCGCGTGTTCGTCGAGGGCGCCATCGAGACGCAGCCGCTCGGTGATGTGATACGCCGCAGGCTCGTCGATCATGCGTGCATGCAACCAGAGCCTGGTCTGCGCGAACGATGCCGGAACCCTCGCGGAACGCTCGGCGCGCGGCGGTATGGGCAGCATGCGAAAGTCGATACCCGTAGCCGGGAGTCGTTCCAGGAACACCTTGCGTTGTGCGTCAGGCAACTGCGCGAAGCGCACCGCAAGAGAGAGCAGATCCGGTCTTGCCGTCATCGTCGATCCTTGATTCCCGGTCTTCATTGCGCTTCGAGCTCGCCGAGTAATGCATCGATTGCGCTTACCGCGTCTTGTCCATTTGCGTTTCCATGTGCGGCAAGTGCGCGATCGATCTCCGCGGCGCAGCGTGTGAGCGTGCGTTGATCGAAGAGTGTACGTAGCGGAAGCATCAACGACCAGTGAAGGTTGGCCTGTGCATTAGCCTGCGTGGCGAGCAGCGAATGGCCGCCGAGCGCGAAGAAATCATCGTCGCGTCCGATTGATTCGATGCGCAAAACGCGTTGCCAGATCGCGGCCAGATCATGTTCTGTCGGCGTCCGCGGCGACTCTACGGAACGGTCCTCGCGCGTGGGTGCTGGCAGCGCGTTGCGGTCGCATTTTCCGTTCGGCGTAACCGGCAGCGCGTCGAGTTCGATCACGCGGGCGGGCACCATGTAAGGCGGTAGCTGGGCGCGCAACGAATCCAGAAGCGCGGCTTGATCGAGCGCGCCCTCGGCACCGCGCGCCACGTACGCGATCAATTGTTCTTCGCGCACGATAACCACGGCGTCATGCACGCCGGGATACGCACGCAGCAGCGCTTCGATTTCGCCCGGCTCGATACGTTGTCCGCGCAGCTTCACTTGTGCATCGATACGGCCGAGGTAATCGAGCGCACCATCACTGCGACGGCACGCAAGATCGCCCGTTCTATACAAGCGCGCGCCCGCCACGAACGGATCGGGTACAAAGCGCTCGGCAGTCAGTGTCGGCCGGCCGAGATACCCGCGGGCAAGCCCTGCTCCGCCCAGATAAAGCTCGCCGATGGCGCCTTCGGGCAGCGGATTGAATGCTGCATCGAGGACGTGCAGTTGCAGGTTGTCGATCGCGTGGCCGATTGGCACGGAAGCCGCGTCCCCATCTTCTGCGTTGCAGGTCCAGTGCGAGACATCGATGGCGGCTTCAGTCGGCCCGTACAGGTTGTACAAACGCGCGTTCCAGATCAGCTTGTAATCCAGGCTGCCGAGTTCGTGCAGCGCGATCTGCCGTGCGTAGAACAACGCGCCGAAGAACGCACCAAAGAACATGACTTCGGAAAAGATGAACCAGCTCATGCTCCAGCGG
>NZ_JBSIPA010000729.1:0-1986 GCF_053574605.1 Caballeronia sp. M23-90
TCGCGCAGGTCTTCGGCGAAACCGGTTACGCGATACCCGTTGGCAACGTCGCGCTGGAACCGTTCGCGGGGCTGGCGTACGTGAACCTGCACACCGATGGCTTTGCCGAAAGCGGCGGCGCGGCGGCATTGCAAAGCGGGAACGATACCCAGAACCTCGTGTATTCGACCTTGGGTGTTCGTGCGGCTACACGTCTGGAACTGAGCAGCTCGACGGCTATCACGCCGCGTGCGATGGTCGGCTGGCGTCACGCATTCGGCGATGTCACGCCGACGTCGCGGCTTGCTTTCGGCGCAAGTGCAACGACGTTCTCGGTGGCGGGCGTGCCGATCGCGCATGACACGGCGGTGGTCGAGGTCGGGCTCGACGTGAGTGTTGGCAAGAGTGCCACGGTGGGAATTTCGTATTCCGGCCAGTACGGCGGGGGGTATCGCGATAATGCGATTCAGGGAAATGTGATGTGGCGGTTTTGAGGGGTTGAGTGCGGCGTTTGTGGGGTTGATCGCAGCGGCTGCGATCAACCCCACGCTTACTGCCAAAAATCAGCACGAACGAAACGGGCGGCCCAAGCGCCCAACCAAACCTCCTGTACGATTGACGCCTCAATCCAGAGGCGGAGCGCCCAAGGCTCATGAACCTGCAACGATCCCGTGCACGCAATGCCCTTGCGCTGCTCGCCGCATTCCTGATGTGCATGCTCCGCCCCGCGTTCGCGGCCGACACCATGGAGACCGAACAACCATCCACCACGATCAGCGACGTCCACGTCTTTACCATCGCTGACGATGGTTCCCTCACGGAAGACGATGAAATCACGCTGAAAGCCAACACATCCGCAGGTATTGGCGATGTCGCGCAGCGGTATGTCTGGTTCGACAAATCCACATCGACGGTCCAGGTCAGCGACGCCTATTCCGTCAGCGCCGATGGCACCCGCCACGACGTTGCCCCCGACCAGATCCGCGAGATCCAGGAACCGCGCTCCGCCGGCGCCCCGACCTTCGCCGACGGCCGCCTCAAGGCGGTGATCTTCCCTGCCGTCGATGCCGGGTCGACCGTGCATCTGCGTTTTCACAAGACGGTGTCGAAGTCGGTCATCCCCGGACAGTTCGATTATTTCGTAGAGCCCGCCCGCGGTCCCGTTCAAAGCCAGACGCTCGTCTTCGACCTGCCCGAAGACAAGCCGCTTTACGCCGATGCGCGCGGCTACAAAGCCCTGTCGCCTGTCACGCACAACGGCCGCACGCGCTACGAATTCGCATACAGCACGCTGCACTACGACCGCGTTGAAGCGGGTGCGGTCGGCTACGTGCAATTCGGCGATCGACTGATGGTATCGACGTTTCCCGATTACAAAAGCTTCGCGGCGAGTTATCGCGATGGCGCCATCGATCCAACCGCAAACGATCCCGCCATTCGCAATCTGGCTGAATCGCTGACGCGTAACAACGCCACCTCCCGCGAAAAAGCCGCGACGCTCTACGACTGGGTTCGTCACAATATTCGCTACGTATCGCTTTATCTGGGGCAAAGCGCTGCCGTCCCGCACAAGGCGTCGCAGATCCTTGCGAACCGCTATGGCGACTGCAAGGACTACGTGGCGCTGTATGGGGCGTTGTTATCGGCGGCCGGAATCGAGAACGAGCCGGCGCTGGTCGCGCTCGGATCGGTGTACACGTTACCGTCGGTGCCGGGCTACGGCGCGAGCGCGATCAATCACATCATCACGTGGCTACCGGGCTTGAATATGTACGCCGATGCCACCGCTTCCGCCGTCGAGTTCGGATATCTGCCGCTTGCCGAGATGGATCGGCCGGCATTGCTCGTTGGCGATGGCACGCTCACACGGACACCGCCAACGCAGCCGCTATCACGCGATGCGCGTTTGCAGATCGCGGTAGCGCCGGATGGATCAGCGGCGTTTTCGTCGCAAGTTGAAGATGGGGGGTGGAGCGCGGGACCCGAGCGCGCGATCCTGCGGCACGA
>NZ_JBSIPA010000072.1:0-19520 GCF_053574605.1 Caballeronia sp. M23-90
CGAACCAGCGCGTTCACGCGCGCTGCCAGCTCGCGGTTATGCGCTGTATCGTTCGCGCGATCCGGATAGCGGATGGCAAAAACGTGGCGCAACGCGATCTCGGAATCCTCGTTCTTGATTTCCATCATCCCTGACCCGTCATCACACCCTTCACGAACGCGGTGACGTCCGCCTGCGTGATGCGGCTCTTCGGACCGGTGCCCGAAACGTTCGATACATCCACGCCGAGTTCACGCGCGAACTTGCGCACGGAAGGCGATGCATGGCTCGACGTGCGCGCACCGCCTTCGCCAGCGGGAATTGCCGGAGCGAGCGCAAGTGCGGACGGCGCGTCTTTCTGAGCCGGAGCGGCTTGAGCGGGCGCAGCCGCCTTGGGTGCTTCCTGCTTCGGCGCTTCGTCTTTCGGCGCGGCAGGTGCAGCGGCGGGTGCCGATGAGCCAGCCCCACCTTCCAGCACGACGATCAATGTCCCTTCGGACACATTGTCGCCAACCTTGACCTTGAGTTCCTTGACCGTGCCCGCTGCGGGCGACGGCACGTCCATGGTGGCTTTATCGGATTCGAGCGTGACGAGCGATTGCTCTTTCTCGACCTTGTCGCCGATCTTCACGTTCACTTCGATAACCGGAATATCCTTGAAGTCGCCAATATCCGGCACCTTCACTTCAACCGATCCGCCGCCCGAAGATGCCGCTGGCGCAGCGGTTTCCGCGGTCTTTTCCTTGGCCGGTTCAGCCGGCTTTTCAGCAGCCTTGGGAGCAGCAGCAGGAGCGGCCGCCTCGCCACCTTCCAGCACGACGATCAACGTTCCTTCAGAAACGTTGTCGCCAACCTTGACCTTCACTTCCTTCACGACGCCGGCTGCCGAACTCGGCACGTCCATGGTCGCTTTATCGGATTCGAGCGTAACGAGCGATTGCTCTTTCTCAACCGTATCGCCCGCTTTCACCAGTACCTCGATCACCGGAATATCCGTGTAATCGCCGATATCCGGCACCTTGATTTCGATCGCTTGACTCATTGTTTATTGTCTCCTGGGTCGCGACGCGAAAATCGCCCTGGCACGAGGCTGACAGCCAGGGCCAAGGCGACTTCACGCAGCAACACTCGGGGGCCGATACGTTAAACCGTCATCGGGTTGGGTTTGGCGGGGTCGAGCTCGTACTTCTTGATCGCCTCGGCGACGACCTTGCGGTCGATAGTGCCTTCGTCGGCCAACGCGTTGAGCGCGGCGACGGTGACCCAGTAGCGGTCGACTTCGAAGAAGTGGCGCAGCTTTTCACGTGTGTCCGAACGGCCATAACCGTCCGTGCCGAGCACGACAAACTTGTTCGGCACGAAGCCGCGGATCTGGTCGACCAGCGCACGCACATAATCGGTCGATGCAATCACCGGACCCTTCGCGTCCTTCAGCAGCTTGGTCACGTGCGAGACCCGACGCTCTTCGGTCGGATGCAGCAGGTTCCAGCGCTCGACGTCCATGCCGTCGCGTGCGAGCTCGGTAAAGCTCGGAACGCTCCAGAGGTCGGCAGCGACATTCCAGTCGTTCTTCAGCAGGTCAGCGGCGGCGATTACTTCGTTGAAGATCGTGCCTGCGCCCATCAGTTGAACGCGCGGTGCCGTTGCGTCGGCATCCGACTTGCGGAACGCGTACATGCCCTTGACGATATCGGCCGCAACCGAATCGCTTTGCGGGATCGCCGGATGCTCGTAGTTCTCGTTCATGACCGTGACGTAGTAGTACACGTCTTCCTGCTCGGCCACCATGCGACGCAGGCCGTCCTGCATGATCACCGCGAGTTCGTAACCGAAGGTCGGGTCGTAGCTCACGCAGTTCGGGACGGACGCTGCCCACATCAGCGAGTGGCCGTCTTCGTGCTGCAGGCCTTCGCCGTTCAACGTCGTGCGTCCCGCCGTACCACCCAGCAGGAAGCCGCGCGAACGCATGTCGCCCGCCGCCCATGCCAGGTCGCCGATGCGCTGGAAGCCGAACATGGAATAGAAGATGTAGAACGGGATCATGATCTCGTTATGCGTGGAGTACGACGTCGCCGCCGCAATCCAGTCACACATCCCGCCGGCTTCGTTGATCCCTTCCTGCAGGATCTGGCCGGTTTCCGATTCACGATAGAACATCAACTGATCCGAATCTTCCGGCACATACTTCTGGCCGTCCTGATTCCAGATACCGATCTGGCGGAACAGCCCTTCCATGCCGAAGGTACGCGATTCATCCGGCACGATCGGAACGATCCGTTTGCCGAGCGCCTTGTCCTTCAACAGGATGTTCAGGATCCGCACGAACGCCATGGTCGTGGAGATCTCGCGGCCCGGACCCGTGCCCTTCAGCACCGGTTCGAACACCGACAGATCCGGCACCGGCAGCGACTCGGCCTTCTGACGGCGGGCCGGCAGGTAACCACCGAGTTCCTGGCGGCGAGCGCGCATGTACTCGAGTTCCTTCGAACCTTCTTCGAACGTCAGGTACGGCACGTCGGCGATCTGGTCGTCGGGAATCGGCAGCTTGAACTGGTCGCGAAATTTCTTCAGCTGATCCGTGTGCAGCTTCTTCTGCTGGTGCGTGATGTTCATGGCCTGACCGGCTTCGCCCATGCCATAACCCTTGATGGTCTTGGCGAGGATGACAGTCGGCTGGCCCTTCGTCTTCGATGCTTCCGCGTACGCCGCGTAGATCTTGTGCGGATCGTGACCGCCGCGATTCAGGTTCCAGATGTCTTCGTCGGACCACTCTGCAACCATCGCCTTGAGTTCCGGCGTGTTGAAGAAATGCTCGCGCACATATGCGCCCGATTCCGACTTGTACGTCTGATATTCGCCGTCGACCACTTCCATCATCCGGCGCATCAATGCACCGGTTTTATCGCGTGCGAAGAGCGAGTCCCAGCGGCTGCCCCACACCACCTTGATCACGTTCCAGCCGGCGCCGCGGAACTCGCTTTCGAGTTCCTGGATGATCTTGCCGTTGCCGCGCACGGGACCGTCGAGGCGCTGCAAGTTGCAGTTGATCACGAAGACGAGATTGTCCAGGCGCTCGCGACCGGCCATGCCGATTGCGCCGAGCGATTCCGGTTCGTCCGTTTCGCCGTCGCCGAGGAACGCCCAGACCTTGCGGTTGCCCGCCTTGGCGATACCGCGCGCATCGATGTACTTCATGAAGCGCGCTTGATAGATCGCCATGATCGGGCCGAGGCCCATCGATACGGTCGGGAATTGCCAGAAGTCCGGCATCAGCCACGGATGCGGATAAGACGAAATGCCCTCGCCGCCCACTTCCTGGCGGAAGTTGTCGAGCTGGCTCTGCTTCAGGCGGCCGAGCAGGAACGCGCGGGCATACACGCCAGGCGACGAGTGGCCTTGCACGAACACCAGGTCGCCGCCATGTTCGGGCGACGGCGCGTGCCAAAAGTGGTTGAAACCGACGTCATACAGCGTCGCCGCAGACGCGAACGAAGCGATATGACCGCCCACGTTCGTATCCTTGCCGGCGCGCAGCACCATGGCAATCGCGTTCCAGCGGGTGTACGAGCGGATCTTGTGTTCGATGTCCTGGTCGCCGGGAATCTTCGATTGGGCGGCGACCGGGATGGTATTGATGTAAGGCGTATTCGCCGAGAACGGTAGGTGTTCGCCGTGCACGCGTGCGAATTCGATCTGCTTTTCGATCAGGTAATGTGCGCGATCCGGGCCTTCCGCCGAGATTACGCCGTCGAGGGCTTCGAGCCACTCTGCGGTTTCCTGGGGATCTTCGTCGTCCTTGGCGTTGGCGACATATTTCATCACTTCGTCGGGTACAGCGGACATGCTCGTCTCCTGATTTGAGGAACGCTCTGTGAACAGACGACGCGAGCCTTATGGAAAACCACGGGATCAGCCGCGGAAAACAATGGGGACAAGCGCGCGTGCGGCAATTCTAAAGAGGCTATAAACGGTAACGCAAGCAATTTTTCGAATCATGAGAGGCAATCTCATAATGCGGAAAAATGCTGCAACGCACCGTGGGACAAGGACTTTTTGAGAGAGGTTTAGTGTCCTTGCAATCAAATGCCGGGCTTTTGAAGCCTTTTTACGCCTTTTAACAGTCCTTCGCTGCGTTACAATTGCGCGCATGTTGACCGACCGGCTTTTCGCACGCTCGGCCCGCTCGTCGAAGAAACTCAACGACACGGCGCCGACCCGCTGGCACCACGGACCGTGGTGGTCGAACTCGTATTTGCTCACGCCGCTGATATCCATTCTGGTGTTCCTCGTCGTGATGAGCCTCATCTTATGGAGTCTCAACCGGCGCGAGCAGCAGCAGCAAGAGGACACGCTGTATCGAAATGTCGCATGGGCGCAGCAGCAGATCCGGCTCTCCATGACCGGCGCGCAAGAACAGGTCCAGGCGCTCGCACGTGATATCGCGGCCGGCCACGGCGATCCCCAGTCGTTCCAGAGTTCCACGGGCGACATCATGCAGGGGCATCCCGAGATTCTCTACATGAACTGGTACACGGCGCTGCACAAACCGCGCTGGCCAAACACGCCGTTGCCCGTGCTGGGTTCGCGGCTCGCCAAACCCACGGACGCGCAGATGGACGACGCCGTCCAGGCCGCCTTCGACGAAGCCCGCACCACCCGCCGCCAGATTTACTCCCCCCTTATCTACGATGACGTCGGCAACGGCTACATCACGCTGCAGACACCGGTGTATCGCGATCGCGAGTTTCTGGGCTCGATAGCGGCGGTGTTTTCCATCGAAGGGATTCTGAAGCACGACATTCCCTCCGAGCTTTCCGCGAAGTACAAGATTTCCATCACCGATCTGAACAACCGCGAACTCGCGACGACGTCGACCCGGCCACGCTTGCCGCGCGACATGTTCTACGATTTGCCGCTCGATCCGCCGGGACAAGGGGTGTCGGTACGCGTTTATTCGTTCCCGCAACTCACCAATTTCACCAACAACACGCTCGTCTGGCTCGTCGCCGGGTTGTCGTGTTTCGTGTTGTGGAGCTTGTGGAGTCTTTGGAAACACACGCGGCAACGTTTCGAAGCGCAGCAGGCGCTTTACGCCGAAGCATTCTTTCGCCGCGCGATGGAAAACTCGGTGCTCATCGGCATGCGCGTGCTCGACATGCACGGCCGGATCACGCACGTGAACCCGGCGTTTTGCCGCATGACGGGCTGGGACGAAAGCGATCTGGTCGGCAAGGTGGCGCCCTTCCCGTACTGGCCGAAAGACGCGTACCCCGAGATGCAGCGGCAACTCGACATGACATTGCGCGGCAAGGCGCCATCGTCCGGATTTGAACTGCGCGTGCGTCGCAAGGACGGTTCGTTCTTCCATGCACGGCTTTACGTGTCGCCGCTGATCGACAGTTCAGGGCGCCAGACCGGCTGGATGTCTTCCATGACCGACATCACCGAGCCGCGCCGCGCCCGCGAGGACCTCGCCGCTGCGCACGAGCGCTTCACGACCGTGCTCGAAAGCCTCGACGCCGCCGTGTCCGTGCTAGCCGCCGACGAAGCCGAACTGCTGTTCGCGAACCGCTATTACCGGCATCTGTTCGGCATCCGTCCGGACGGCCATCTCGAACTTGCGGGCGCGGGTTTCGATACGGCCCAGGCGTCGTCCGATTCCATCGATATGGTCGATACCTACGCCGGCCTGCCCGCCACTGCGCTGACCGAAAGTACATCGGACGCGCAGGAAGTGTATGTGGAAGGCATCCAGAAATGGTTCGAAGTACGCCGCCAGTACATCCAGTGGGTGGACGGTCACCTCGCACAGATGCAGATCGCGACCGACATCACCACGCGCAAACAAGCGCAGGAACTCGCCGATCAGCAGGAAGAAAAGCTGCAATTCACCAGCCGCCTGATGACGATGGGCGAGATGGCGTCATCGCTTGCGCATGAACTGAATCAGCCGCTCGCCGCGATCAATAACTACTGTTCGGGTTGCGTCGCGCTCGTGAAATCGGGGCGGATGACGCAGGACGCGCTGCTGCCCGTGCTCGAAAAAACCGCGCAGCAGGCGGTGCGTGCGGGCATGATCATCAAGCGCATCCGCGAATTCGTGAAGCGCAGCGAGCCAAAGCGGCAGCCGACGCGTGTCAGTGACATCGTGGCGGACGCCGTGGGTCTTGCGGAAATCGAAGCACGCAAGCGCAAGATCCGAATACTCACCGAAATCCGTTCGCGCATGCCGGTGATCCATGTGGACCCGGTGCTGATCGAACAAGTGCTCGTGAACTTGCTGAAGAACGCGGCCGAAGCCATGCACGACGCCAAGCCGAACGCCGTCGATCCGGTGATCCGCGTGGTCGTGCAGCGCACCGACGGCGGTTTCGTGTGCATCAGCGTGGTCGACCAGGGGCCGGGCGTGGACGAAGCCACCGCCGAGCGCCTGTTCGAGCCGTTCTACAGCACCAAGTCCGACGGCATGGGCATGGGGCTGAATATTTGCAGGTCGATCATCGAATCGCATCGTGGACGGCTTTGGGTGGTGAACAATATCGACACCGCCGGCCAGGTCACGGGTGCAACATTCCATTGCAGTTTGCCAATCGGAGAAGCCGACAGTCCGGGTAATAGCGGGCAGGAGGCTCTCAGCCATCAACCCACACAACAAACTGTTACGGGAGAGCTATGAGCACAGTCACCACTCAGGAAACGGTGTTTGTCGTCGATGACGACGAGGCCGTGCGTGATTCTTTGCGCTGGCTGCTTGAAGCCAATGGCTACCGCGTCTCGTGTTTCGCGAGCGCTGAAGCGTACCTCGATGCTTACCTCCCGATCGCCCATTCCGGCGCGATCTCGTGCCTGATACTCGATGTGCGCATGTCCGGCATGAGCGGTCTCGAGTTGCAGGAAAAGCTGATCGCCGAGAATTCGCTGCTGCCGATCATCTTCGTGACGGGTCACGGCGACGTGCCCATGGCTGTCTCGACCATGAAGAAGGGCGCGATGGATTTCATCGAAAAGCCGTTCGATGAAGCCGAGTTGCGCAAGCTCGTGGAACGCATGCTCGACAAGGCGCGTACCGAAAGCTCGAGCGTGCAGCAGCAGCGTGCTGCGGCCGAGCGGCTGGGCAAACTGACTGCGCGCGAACACCAGGTGCTTGAGCGGATCATCGCGGGGCGCCTGAACAAGCAGATCGCTGATGACCTCGGAATCAGCATCAAGACGGTCGAGGCACATCGGGCGAATATCATGGAGAAGCTTTCCGTGAATACCGTTGCCGACTTGCTGAGGCTCGCGCTTTCCAACAAGCCGCAGACGCAGCAGGCGCAGTAAGGTTTTACCGTTACATCGGCGCGCCGGTTGTCAGGCCGGCGGCGCCGGTGTTGCAACTTCGCCGAACGATCGGCTTGCGCGTTCAGCATTCGCTACGAACGCGCCTCAACACCAGCTTTTACCCTTCCCGGCACCTCTCCCCATACAAATCCGCCGAGCCATGGCGGGTATAATTCAAGTCTGACCGCAACGTTACGCCTGTGGAATTCCATCGGCACGACAGCCTCCCGCGCTCTGCGCCCTTCAAGCACCCGGCGGCCTCCCCGCCCAGATTCCTATGACTGCCCAAATCATCGACGGCAATGCCCTCTCCAAGACCATTCGCGCCGATGTCGCTTTACGCGCCGCCGCGTTGACCGCCCGTGGCCAGCAGCCGGGCCTCGCCGTTGTCCTCGTCGGCGAGAATCCGGCCAGTGAAGTCTACGTGCGCAACAAGGTCAAGGCGTGCCAGGACAACGGCCTGCATTCCGTGTTCGATCGTTACCCGTCCACGCTCACGGAAAGCGAATTGCTGACCCGTATCGACGACCTGAACAACGATCCGAACGTCCACGGCATTCTGATCCAGCTGCCGCTGCCGAAACATATCGACAGCCACAAGGTCATCGAAGCAATCGCGCCGGCGAAGGATGTCGACGGCTTCAACGTCGAGAATGCGGGCGCCCTGATGACCGGCAAGCCGTTGTTCCGTCCCTGCACCCCCTATGGCGTGATGAAGATGTTCGAGGCGCACAAAATCGCGCTGGAAGGCGCGAATGCGGTCGTGATCGGGCGCTCGAACATCGTCGGCAAGCCGATGGCCATGCTGCTGCTCGAAGCCGGCGCCACGGTCACCATCACGCACAGCAAGACGCGCGATCTGGCGGCGCTCACGCGCCACGCGGATGTGGTCGTCGCGGCGACGGGCCGGCGCAACATCCTGACCGCGGATATGCTCAAGCCAGGCGCAACGGTAATCGATGTCGGCATGAACCGGGACGAAAACGGCAAACTGTGCGGCGACGTGGACTTTGCGAATGTAAAGGAAGTTGCCGGATTCATTACGCCGGTGCCGGGCGGTGTCGGGCCGATGACGATCACCATGCTGCTGGTGAATACCATCGAAGCTGCGGAACGAACAATGCAGCAGGATCGCGACTGATTCACCGCGCGACGCTCGTGCCTGTCAAGTGCGTGATGCATCAATCGCCGCCGTAGTCAGAAACGATTTGAGAATTGGCCAAGGCGTCCCCACAATAGATTGATCACCGTCAATTCGGCGCGTTACGTTTGTCCGGCGCGCCGTTGCGTTTTTTCTTAAAGATTTTCATCCGAGACCGGGAGAGTCATGTCCAGTTCGACACCATCGAATACCGCGAATCAAGCTCAGTCCCAAGTCCAGGGCAACCCGCTGCTCGACTTCTCCGACCTGCCCCTTTTCAACGATATCAAGCCTGAACACGTCACGCCCGCGCTCGACGTGCTGCTCGCCGACGCAAAAGCCGCGGTCGATCATGCCGCCGCGCCCGAAACACCGGCGACGTGGCATGACATCGTGGAAAGTGTCGAGCGCGCGAGCGAACGGTTGTCACGTGCCTGGGGCGTCATCGGCCACTTGAACGCCGTCGCCGATACCCCCGAATTGCGCGCCGCCCATGCCGAAAATCTGCCGCGCGTGACCGAGTTCTCAGCAAGTGTTGGACAGAATCTGGCGCTCTACGAGAAATACAAGGCCATCGCCGCGAGCGACGAACACGCAACACTTACAGCCGAGCAGAAGAAGTTGCTCAGCAATGAGTTGCGCGGTTTCCGTTTGTCAGGCGCCGAGTTGCCCGAGGACAAGAAACCACGCTTCGCGCGTCTTCAGGAAGAACAGGCGGCGCTGTCGAAGGCATTTTCCGATCACGTGCTCGATGCCACCAACGCGTTTTCGTACATCGTGACAAATGAGAGCGAGCTTGCCGGCTTGCCGGAAGATGTGATCCAGGCAGCGCGCGAAGCCGCGCAGAAAGAAGGCGTCGAAGGCTGGAAGTTCACGCTGCATTTCCCGTCGTATTTCCCGGTCATGCAATACGCAGAACACCGGCCGCTGCGTGAAGCGATGTATCGCGCGTATGTGACGCGGGCGTCCGAGCTCGGCGCGAACTACGGCCGAGGCAAGCCCGAATGGGACAACACGGCGAACGTGGTCGAGCAATTGAAGCTGCGCGACGAAGAAGCGCACGCGCTCGGCTACCAGAATTTCGCCGAGGTTTCCCTCGCGCCGAAGATGGCCGAGTCGCCGGCGCAAGTGGTCTCGTTCCTGGAAGACCTCGCGGTGCGCGCACGTCCGCACGCGGAACAGGACTGGATGGAGTTGCGCGCGTTCGCCGCGACCGAACTCGGCATGCCGGAACTGCAGCCGTGGGATTCGACCTTCGCCGCCGAACGTCTGCGCCAGCAACGCTACTCGTTTTCTGAAAACGAAGTGAAGCAGTACTTCCCGCAGGAAGCCGTGTTGAAGGGCTTGTTCAAGGTCACGGAGACCTTGTTCGGCGTGTCGATTCGTCGCGATGAAGCTCCCGTCTGGAACCAGGACGTGCGCTTTTTCCGTGTCGAAAACAAGGATGGCTCGCTGGTCGCACAGTTCTATCTGGATCTGTATGCGCGCGAAGGCAAGCGTGGCGGCGCATGGATGGACGACGCCCGCTCACGCCGCAAAAGCCAGGATGGCGGCGTGCAGACACCGGTTGCGTACCTGACCTGCAACTTTTCAGCGCCAGTCGGTGGAAAGCCCGCCTGCTTCACGCACGACGAAGTCATCACCCTGTTCCACGAATTCGGCCATGGGTTGCATCACATGCTTACGCGCGTCGATGAACTCGGCGTCTCCGGCATCAATGGCGTCGAATGGGACGCGGTCGAGCTGCCGTCGCAATTCATGGAGAACTTCTGCTGGGAATGGGACGTCCTCACCGACATGTCCGGTCACGTCGATACGGGCGCCACGTTGCCGCGCGAACTCTTCGACAAGATGCTGGCAGCCAAGAACTTCCAGAGCGGCCTGGGCACATTGCGCCAGATCGTACTGTCCATGTTCGACATCCAGCTTCACAGCAACTACGATCCGGCAGGCGCTACCAACGTCAACGACTTCGCGCGTGAGATCAACGAGCGCTTCCACGTCGTGCCGCAGGCGCCCTTCTCACGCTGGACCAATACCTTCACGCATATTTTCGCGGGCGGGTACGCGGCGGGGTACTACAGCTACAAGTGGGCGGAAGTGTTGTCGGCGGATGCGTACGCGGCTTTCGAAGAAGCGGCGAAGCTCCGCGGCGGTTCGGTGCTGGATGCAGAAACGGGTGTCCGGTATCGTCGCGAGATTCTCGAGGTTGGCGGGAGCCGGCCGGCGATGGACTCGTTCAAGGCGTTCCGCGGTCGTGAGCCGAATATCGATGCGCTGTTGAGGCATAACGGCATGTCGCCGACCGCTGCGCATTGATTGTTTTTTTTGAGTTGATGAAGCGGTCCCTCTCGGGGCCGCTTTTTTTTGATCAACGGCTTTAGCGGTCGAGCCTGAAATTCACTTCCTCCGGCCGCCCCTCGAGGCTCAACTTCGCCCGCATCGACGGTGAACGGCTGATCACCTTCCCTCGTCGAAGCACAGCCGTGCGTGCCGCCCGTAGTCGAATCGCTTCGACAGGATCACGCGCGTCCAGCACCACGCAATCCGCGTTGTTACCCACGGCAATCCCATATCCTTCGATACCCAGGATCTTCGCCGGTGTCGCAGTCACCGCTTCGAATGCGGCGCGCATGGCGTCGATGCCCGTCATCTGCGCCACGTGCAATCCCATATGCGCCACCTCGAGCATGTCGCCGGAACCGAGGCTGTACCAGGGGTCCATCACGCAGTCGTGGCCAAACGCAACGTCGACGCCCGCCGCCATCAGTTCAGGCACGCGCGTCATGCCGCGACGCTTCGGGTAAGTATCGGCGCGCCCCTGCAGCGTGATGTTGATCAACGGATTTGCGATTGCGGCCACGCCCGAATCGCGGATCAACGGGATCAGCTTGCTCACGTAGTAGTTGTCCATGGAGTGCATCGACGTCAAGTGCGAGCCGGTCACACGCCCCTGCAACCCCAGCCGATGCGTCTGCGCCGCCAGCGTTTCGATATGCCGCGACATGGGGTCATCGGATTCATCGCAATGCATGTCCACGCGCAAGCCCTTCTCTGCTGCAAACTCGCACAACAGCCGCACAGACTCGGCGCCGTCGGCCATCGTGCGCTCGAAATGCGGAATGCCGCCGACGACGTCGACGCCCATCGATATTGCACGCTTCAAATTCTCGAAAGCGCCTTTGCTGCGCAAGATGCCGTCTTGCGGGAACGCAACGAGTTGCAGGTCGAGATATGGCTTCACTCGACGCTTCACTTCGAGCAGCGCTTCCACCGCAAGCAGACGCGGATCGCACACGTCGACATGAGAACGGATCGCGAGCAGACCGCGTGCGACGGCCCAGTCGCAATATTGCATCGCTCGATCGACCAGCGCCTCTTGCGTGAGCTCAGGCTTCAGTTCACCCCACAATGCGATGCCTTCCAGCAGCGTTCCCGACGCGTTCACGCGCGGCAAGCCGTAGGACAGCGTAGCGTCCATGTGGAAATGCGCATCGATGAACGGCGCCGTGACGAGAGCACCCGCAGCGTCGATTTCTTCAGGCGCCGTGGCGTCGAGCCGCGGCTCGATGGCGGCAAAGCGGCCGTCTTTGATGCCGATATCCACAGGATCGCGCGAGTGGGCGAGCGCGGCGCGTCGAATGATCAGGTCCATGGGGCTCGTCCTTTCGCTGAGGTGTTCTGGACATTGTAGCGGGACAGAAAGAAGAATTTCGAGCGTACGGGCCGCGTTAGCCATTCGGTCGACTTCAAGAGCGAGAGCGCGCAGGTCAAAGTAATCCCTGTGATCTGACTGCCACACCCCACTAAACGATATCTTGAATCACTGTATCCAATGAGATACACTCGATGCCAGATATCCCGCTCGACTCTTACTCGGGATTCACGTGCATGACCAACACCATCAATCAAACGCGTGAATTTTCAGGTTGGCTGTTGAGCGTAAAAGACCTGAGCGCACGTGCCACGATCCTGGTCCGGATCAAGCGCGCAGCGAAGGGTAATTTCGGTGACTGCCACGACGTTGGCGAAAGCGTCTGGGAAATGCGGATCCATACAGGCGCGGGGTATCGTGTTTACTATGTGCGCGACGGCCTGACTGCAAGCAAGGGCAAGTAGCGGATATCGCCCGAGCGAAGGGCATGTGGCAGCGAATCAGACAGGAACGGAAATGAACTCCACTCAAATTTCAGCATTCGACGCATCCGACTATCTCGATAGCGAAGAGGCCATCGCGGCTTATCTGAATGAAGCGCTTGCTTCGGGCGACTCGGATATTCTGCTCTCGGCGCTTGCCGACGTCGTAAAGGCACGCGGCATGTCGAAGGTCGCCTCCGACGCCGGCGTGCAGCGCGAAAGCCTTTACAAGTCGCTCTCCGAAGGCGCGAAACCCCGGTTCGAAACCATCCAGAAAGTAGCGGCCGCGCTGGGCGTCAAACTCGTCGCCGTGCCGCTGCATCACTGATCAGAGTCAAACCCAAACATTTACTTCATGAAAATTGCCACCTGGAACGTCAACTCCCTCAAAGTCCGCCAGCAGCACGTTATCGACTGGCTGGCAACGAGCGGCGTCGATGTGCTGTGCCTGCAGGAACTCAAACTCACTGACGACAAATTTCCCGTGGCCGAACTTGAAGCTGCTGGCTACAAGAGCTGGTACGCAGGCCAGAAGACCTACAACGGCGTCGGTATTCTGGTGCGCAGCAGTTTGAGCGTCGATGAAACCACGATCGTGCGCAACATCCCCGCGTCCGAGGATCCGCAACAACGCGTGATTGCCCTGACGGTCGAAGGCGTCCGGATCATCTCGGCCTATTTTCCGAATGGACAAGCGCCCGGCACCGAAAAGTTCGCATACAAGATGCGTTGGCTGGAAGCGCTGCGCGACTGGATAGAAGTTGAAATGAAAACCTATTCGCAACTGGCGCTGCTCGGCGACTACAACATCGCGCCGGAAGACCGCGACGTTCACGATCCAAAAGCATGGGAAGGCCAGAACCTCGTTTCGCCCGATGAGCGTGCGCACTTCGTGCAACTTATCGACCTCGGTCTCACCGATACTTTCCGCAAATTCGAGCAGCCGGAGAAACTATTCACTTGGTGGGATTATCGGATGCTCGGATTCCGCCGTAACGCGGGGTTGCGCATCGATCACATTCTGGTGACTGCGGAACTCGCCGCACGCTGCAGCGCTTGCGAAGTCGACAAGGTGCCGAGAAAGTGGGAACAGCCGTCGGATCACGCACCGGTTATCGCGACCATTGATTGAATGAAGCGGGGACGAAATCGTCCCCGCTTCACGTCACGCGTCCAGATGCAGTTCCTGGATCTTTCGTGTGATCGTATTGCGGCCAATGCCCAGGCGCTCAGCCGCTTCCACCTTGCGGCCACGCGTGAAATCGAGGGCCTCGCGAATCACCGCGGCTTCAAACCGTCGAGCGAGTTCGTCCATGACATCGGCGGTATTTTCGCGCAACAGTCGCGCGACCTCAGTACGCAAGCCGTTTTCCCAGATGCTCGCGGCAATGCCGGCCGGTGCAGCGCCGAGTGCAACCGGCGCGCCATTCGGACCACTCGCCAAACCCGCGCTCGTTCCGCCCTCCACCGCCGACGCTGTGAGCGCCGTACTTTCGCCTGCATATTCCTGAGTCGGCGTGAGATCGGGCGGCAGATCCTTGCGCTCGATGGTCTGCGCCGGCGCCATCACGGTCAGCCAGTTGCAGAGGTTCTCAAGCTGCCGGACGTTGCCCGGAAACGGCAGCGACGCAAGGAACGCCAGCGCATCTTCAGACACGCGCTTGGGTTCCACACCGAGGTCGCGCGCACTCTTTTGCAGGAAATGGCGGGTGAGCAGCGGAATGTCCTCGCTACGTTCGCGCATCGCGGGAAGCCTCAAACGGATGACGTTCAGCCGGTGATACAAGTCCTCGCGAAACAGGCCCTGGCGTACACGAGACTCAAGGTTCTGATGAGTGGCCGCGATCACACGAACATTCGCCTTCAACGGGTTGTGCCCGCCTACGCGATAAAACTGGCCATCGGATAACACGCGCAGCAAGCGCGTTTGAAGATCGAACGGCATGTCGCCGATTTCATCTAGGAACAGCGTGCCGTTTTCCGCCTGCTCGAAGCGCCCCTGACGCATGGCCTGCGCGCCCGTGAACGCGCCACGTTCGTGACCGAACAACTCGGACTCGAGCAGGTCCTTCGGAATCGCCGCGGTGTTCAGCGCGATGAAGGGCCCGTTCGCGCGCGGGCTATGGCGGTGCAGCGCGCGGGCGACAAGCTCCTTTCCGGTGCCTGATTCGCCCGTGATGAGCACGGTGGCGGCGGAATGTGACAGACGGCCGATCGCGCGAAACATGTCCTGCATCGCCGGTGCCTGGCCCAGCATCTCGGGCGTTTCGGTGACGCTGTTGTCGTAGGCGGCTTCGCCGCGCATGCTTTCATCGACCGCGCGGCGGATGAGTTCGACCGCCTTGTCCACGTCGAACGGCTTGGCGAGATACTCGAACGCGCCACCCTGGAACGCGGCGACGGCGCTGTCGAGATCGGAGAACGCCGTCATGATGATGACCGGCAGACCGGGCAGCTTGTCGCGCACCGTTTGCAGCAATTCGAGGCCCGAGCCACCCGGCATGCGAATGTCGGACACGAGCACTTGCGGGCTTTCCTGTTCGAGTGCGGTCAGCGCGTCGCGGACGCCGGAAAAACTGCGCGTCGCGAAGTTCTCTCTTGCGAGGGCTTTTTCAAGCACCCAGCGGATGGATTGGTCATCGTCTACTATCCAGATCGGCTTCATATAGTTCGGCGAGATGTCTTCGTGTGGTTCGGTTTAAGCCCGTCGAAACGGTCAGGCGCATGAGCGCTTTTCAAGATGTCGATGAACCCTCGTGATTGATCGTTCAATGACTGCCGCGATTGCGTTGGTTGCCGGGCGAGGCCGTTCATCCTTCGAACGGCAACAGGATCGTGAATTCGGTGCAGCCTGGCTTGCTTTCCACTTCGATCAACCCGTCGTGTTGCTGCACGAAAGTTTGCGCAAGCGTGAGGCCAAGTCCGCTGCCGTCTTCTCGTCCTGATACGAGCGGATAAAAGATCCGGTCGCGTATCTCTTCCGGGATGCCCGGACCGTTGTCAGTGATATGCAAGTCCAGTGCCAGTTTGTGTAAGCGTTTGCCGATTGTCACCTTGCGCGCGATGCGTGTGCGCAATTCAATACGTGCATCGCCTTGCGAAATCCGTTCGCGCAGCGCTTCTGCCGCGTTTCGAACGATGTTGAGCAGCGCCTGGATAAGCTGCTCCTTGTCGCCGCGCAGGTCGGGCACGCTCACGTCGTAATCGCGGTCGAGCGTGAGGCCACGCGGAAACTCCGCGAGAATCACGGCGCGCACGCGCTCGCACACCTCATGGATATTCACATCGCCCACGATATGCGGATGCCGATGCGGTTCAAGCAACCGGTCGACCAATGTCTGCAGCCGGTCCGATTCCTTGATGATCACTTGCGTGTATTCGCGCAGTTCATCGCGCTCACGCGCGCCGAGTTCGAACTCCAGCAGTTGTGCAGCGCCTCGAATACCGCCAAGCGGATTCTTGATTTCGTGCGCGAGATTGCGGATCAGTTGCTTGTTGACCGCGGTCAGATCGTGAATACGTTCTTCGCGGTCGGTCTTCAGGTGCCGCTCGTTCTCGAAGAGTTCGAGCAGCACGTAATTGGGCGCCACTTCCAGATAAGCGACGATCGCATGAACATGCAGCGGCTCGCGACCGGGGCGTTCGAGCACGGCATCGAGATGGGTCGCGTTAAACCTGTGATCGGCAATGGACGCAATGGTCGTCACCAGCTCGTCTGCGTTGGCGAACAATTCGGGCCACGCGGTTTGAGCCAGTTGCCTGCGCGAGCGTTCCAGCATGGCTTCCGCCGACGGATTCGCAAATGCGATCTTCAGCGTCGACTTGTCCAGCACGAGCACGACCGTGGGCAACGCTTCCATGCCCGGCAGCAGATTGGTGGCGACGAGCGTCGCGTCGTCGGACAGCGAATTGTCGGGAGGACTCTTTCTCGCCTTGATGAGATTCTTAAGAACCATCGTGCAGTGAGACCCGGTCTTGAAACTGGTGAGACGAAGATCCGGCGATTAAAAAAGGGACGGCGCGCCGTCCCTTTTCCGTTCACCTGACACTTCTGCTTCGCATCGAGCGGCATGCTTTTCCGACTACCGGAAACTGAAGCATGCGCGCCATCCGCTTACAGCGAGTAGTACATCTCGAATTCGATCGGATGCACAGCCTGGCGATAGCGCTGCAATTCCGTCGTCTTCAATTCGATATACGCGTCGAGCATCGAATCCGTGAACACGCCACCGACCGTCAGGAACTCGCGGTCAGCGTCGAGTGCGTCGAGCGCCTGATCCAGGCCGGCACACACGGTCGGAATCTTTGCATCTTCTTCCGGCGGCAGGTCATACAGGTTCTTGTCTGCTGCTTCGCCCGGATGGATCTTGTTCTGCACGCCGTCGAGACCGGCCATCATCAGCGCCGAGAAGCACAGGTACGGGTTTGCCATCGGATCCGGGAAACGCGTTTCGATACGGCGGCCCTTCGGATTCGACACGTGCGGAATGCGGATCGATGCCGAACGGTTCTTGGCCGAGTAAGCGAGCTTCACCGGTGCTTCGAAGTGCGGCACGAGACGCTTGTACGAGTTCGTCGACGGGTTCGTGATCGCGTTCAGCGCGCGAGCATGCTTGATGATTCCGCCGATGTAGAACAGCGCGAATTCCGACAGACCCGCATAACCGTCGCCGGCGAACAGGTTCTTGCCGTCCTTCCAGATCGACTGGTGAACGTGCATGCCCGAACCGTTGTCGCCAACGATCGGCTTCGGCATGAACGTTGCCGTCTTGCCGTACGTGTGCGCCACGTTCTGTACGATGTACTTCAGTTGTTGCGTCCAGTCAGCGCGCTGAACCAGCGTCGAGAACTTCGTGCCGATTTCGTTTTGGCCTTGACCTGCTACTTCATGGTGATGCACTTCGACCGGGATGCCGATTTGCTCGAGCAGCAGGCACATTTCCGAACGGATGTCCTGGAACGTGTCGACCGGCGCAACCGGGAAGTAACCGCCCTTCGTGCCCGGACGGTGACCAGTGTTGCCGCCTTCGAATTCCATCGACGACGACCACGGTGCCTCTTCCGAACCCACCTTGACGAAGCAGCCCGACTGGTCTGCGCTCCAGCGCACCGAGTCGAAAATGAAGAATTCCGGCTCCGGACCGAAGAACGCTGCGTCGCCGAGACCCGAGCTCTTCAGGTAGGCTTCAGCGCGTTTTGCCAGCGAACGCGGGTCGCGTTCATAGCCCTTGCCGTCCGACGGTTCCACGACGTCGCACGACATCACGAGCGTCGACTCTTCATAAAACGGGTCGATAAACGCAGTGTCCGCATCCGGGATCAGCAGCATGTCCGACGCTTCGATGCCCTTCCATCCGGCGATAGACGAACCGTCGAAAGCGTGGCCGCTTTCAAATTTGTCTTCGTCGAATGCCGAGACCGGCACCGAAACGTGTTGCTCTTTACCGCGCGTGTCGGTGAAACGGAAGTCGACAAACTTGACGTCCTCGTCCTTGACGAGTTGCATGACGTCGGCCACGGATTTGCTCATTACCTATCTCCTGATTAACAAAATCGACGAACATTTATTCGCCGCCTAACCGATTCGAAACCATCGGCATAGTCAAAAGCAGCTTCCATGCCAACTGCACCATTATTGCGCTAAGCAGTTGAAGCTGCGCGCTTTTTCGGGGAAGCCGCACACACTTTAAAACTTCGCATCTACTGCAGCAAACCCCAAATGCACTTTTTTAGTGCATAGAGGCCAGCAACTCATAACGTTAGCACTGATTCAGGGCGATTCACACTCTGCGCACCTTTTTGATGCGCGTCCATAGTCTTACGTTGCGCGCTTTGATACCACGATCCGCACGCTAGAATGCCTCATTAAAATGTCCGATTGGAGACCTTCGTTCATGAGCACGCTCGAACAGTTGTATTCCCAGGGTATCGGCCGCGCTGCTGAGAATCAGCTTTCCTACGCCGGCGCTGTTCTTCCGGCAGAAGCCTTTGAGCTTCTGCAACTCGATCCTTCTGTGCGCCTTGTCGACGTCCGCACGCGCGCTGAACTGGATTGGGTCGGTCGTCCTGCCATCGATACTGCGCAGTACACGCACATCGAATGGATCCAATACCCGGGGTCCGTTCCAAACACGGCCTTCATCGAGCAATTACGCGAGGTCGCCGCGCCCGATACACCGATCCTGTTTCTCTGCCGCAGCGCTGCACGCTCAAAGCTTGCGGCCGTAGCGGCAGAAAAGGCAGGCTTCACAAACGCCTTCGACCTGCTCGAAGGCTTTGAAGGCGACAAGGACGCCCAAGGTCACCGCAAGACCATTACGGGATGGTGCTTTCGCGGCCTGCCCTGGCTCGGCGCATAAATCGTTGAGCCAGCGCCGGCTCAGTCTTAGTGGCCCGCGCCCGGCTCGACTTCGACTATCTCGCCGCCTAGCGCAGTCACGCCCTCGCGCAGCCGTTCGAACGCCGCATTGGCCGCCTCCGGCTCACCCTTCACGCCGAGATCGATATGGGCGCGCCCGAACACTTCACCGCGCGAGGCATCCCCGACGCTCGGCAAGCTGAAAACGCGCACGCCCGCAAAATCGTGTTCAATGGATTCCATGAGCGGCGTAATCCGCGATTCAGGCAAGCCAAATACGAACAGCGACCGCTCGACATATGGCGTCGCGTGATGCAAATCGGTGTATTTGGTATCGAGCACCCATTCGATCATCGGCCACGCCATGACCGGAAATCCCGGCACGAAATGAACGTCGCCGACCGAAAATCCGGGAATGCGGTTGTAGCTGTTGGGAATGATGCTCGCTCCCATCGGAAACGTTCCCATGTTCAACCGGTGCAGGTTGTCTGGTGCGTTCAGGTCGGCGGGTTTGTCGCCCGCCGTTTCGCGGATGCGCGCGCGAATCAGCTCGGCCGCTTCCGGATGCAGTTCAAGCGGCACGCA